>DFKL01000039.1:2713-3668 GCA_002373535.1 Prevotellaceae bacterium UBA3646
ACGCCTCGTGGGCGGCGATTGTGATAAGTGCCTGTTGTCTGGTTGTAAGTGCCATATCCTGTGCTTTTGTGTGTTGTGTCAGTATGAGTAATGCTGTCAGTGCGATGGTTATATGTTTCATGTTATCTGTGTTTCTTGAATATCTGTAGCATTGTTTCCGGGTCCAGAGGCCTGAGTGGAGGAAGTCTCAGTTTCTTTACCATGTGTAGCGTGTTTTGCTTGTATCTTAGGAAGTGGTCTGTCTTGATGTGTTGCCGGTATGCTTCGTCGGATGCATATATTTCCAGTATGCGTATTACGGTGGAGTCTTGCCGGCTTTGCATCGGGAATAGACAGATGACTCCGGGTTCACGCTCCATGCTGAGACGGTCCACATCGTTGGCATGTGTCAGGTATTCTGCGAGGTATCGTGGGCGAACCTTGATCTCAGCTATGCGGCATACATATTCTTCGCTCTCTCTTCCGCTCTTGTGTGTATGTGTCGTGGATGTTCCTTGAGCGGTGCTGCTGTCGGCAGTATGCATGCACATCAGTTTACGGGCATTCTTCCACAATATCATGTCGCGATATTTGGCAAGGTCCGGCTCGGTGCTAAGGTATTCCTGCATTCTGGACAGACTCTGTGCCAGGACTTGCGGTGCCGCGTATGGATAGTCTGAGCCGTACAGCAGGTGGTCCGAGGTGGTGATGGTCAGTAACATGCGTATGGTCTGTGGAGAATGTGCTCCTGCCAGATCGTAATACAATGAACGCAGGTTTGCCGTCCAGTCTATTTCACCTACCAGCTTGTTTGCCTGCATGACGGGTGTCAGCGACTGCATGCGTGGCACGGCGAGTGGCAGATATGCTCCACAATGTGGCACTACTATCCTGACGTCGGGATAGCGTGCCGGTACATTGCGGCTTATCATGTTTGTCACTGCTCGTGTAGTCTCGGAGAGGTATTCCTGCATGG
>DFKL01000011.1:0-3657 GCA_002373535.1 Prevotellaceae bacterium UBA3646
CGCATCCTGCCACAGGACTCCCGGTCAGGAACGTGCGCAATGCCTACGGACTGACAGGCAAGGGCGTCGTCGTCGGAATCATGGATGCAGGCTTCGACTTGACGCACCCTACTTTCTGGAGCACAGACATGTCCGACTATCGGGTCAGGTCCTTCTGGGACATGCTGGACTATACCGATGGCGGCGAGGCTGTTACGGGTACTGCTGACGACGGTGGTGATACCATATACGTCGGCAGGCAGTACAGGAGCCGTGACGCTATACTTGGCAAGGCCTGTTCTGCCGATGCAGCCCTTATAGGGCATGGGACACACACTCTCGGTACGGCAGCCGGCTCCGGTCAGGAGGGCAGTGCCGTGTCCATATACCAGGGTGTTGCTCCTGATGCCGACCTGTGCGTAGTATGTAACCTGGTCAGCACCAACCAGGGCGTCGTGCCGGCCGAGGACTTGTACAAGTACACTACTGCTACTGATGTCCTGGGATTCAAGTATATTTTCGACTATGCCGCCAGCGTAGGCAAGCCGTGTGTGATAAATTTCAGCGAGGGGTCGCACGAGAACCTCTACGACAGCGAGCTATATTACCAGGTCCTTTCCAAGATGGTGGGACCCGGCCGTATCCTGTGTGCCTCTGCAGGAAACGAGGGGGCAAGGAACACATATTTTTCCAAGGACAGGGACACGGAGCGTGCCGGTGCTTTCCTTACTTCCGCTTCCCGTTATGCCTTTCAGATTGTCAAGTCCGAGGCTCCCGTCCGTGTAGGATATGATTTCTACGAGGGGAACGACAAGGTCTTCCAGTGGCAGTACGATACGGCTCTGCTGCTCAGTTATCCGGACAGCGTAATGGCCGATACGCTTCGGTTTGGCGACCGCAGCTACGGCGTCATGATTCAGGCTTATCCGTCGTCACGCGGCGACGGCTCGATAGCCACAGACGTGCTCATCGAGAATCTTTCGGGAGACAAGATAGACGACTCCGCCAGTCCTGTCTCCCTTGTCCTCAGCTCTCCCGGTTCGGAAATAGAGGTTTACGCACACACGGGATATTTCGCCGAGAACGCATGCGACCCTACGCTCACGGGCATTTCCATGGATCATAACATATTGTTCCCGGCAACGTCAGCCGACGTTATATGCGTCGGTTCCACAGGATACAGGAGTACTGCGTATAATTACGAGGGCGTCTTGCTCAGTTACACGGCCTACGCTCCGGGCGAACGCGCATCTTTCAGCAGCGTGGGGCCTACGATGAGCGGAACGGTCAAGCCCGACGTGATGGCTCCAGGTATGGTCGTCGTATCCGCATCCAGCAGCTATATGATAGAAAGCATGCCGGAGACCATCATGCAGCATACGCGCTTCTTCGACTATGGCGGTCGTACCTATGGCTGGTGGCTGAACAACGGGACGTCCATGTCTGCACCTGTCGTCAGCGGTATCATAGCGCTGTGGCTCGGGATGGAGCCGCGGCTTACGCCTGAGCAGGTCAGGGAAGTCCTCGCACATACCTGTCTGCAGAGACAGTCCGGGATGTACTATCCCAATTGTCAGTATGGCTATGGCGAGATTGACGCACTGGCCGGCGCAGACTATATACGGAACGTGATTTCCGGTGTCGTGGCACCGGACGGCAGCGCCTCAGGCTACGATGCCTGTTATACTCTCAGCGGACACAGGGTAGGGGAGACAGGGATGACGAGTGGTGTATATATAGTAAGGAAGAACGGCAGGACGTACAAGGTCGTAAGATAGGATGAAGATACTGCTTCTTGGTGAATACAGCAATGTCCACAATACCCTGGCCAGGGGGCTGAGGGAACTGGGACACGAGGTGACTCTTGCCAGCAACGGAGATTACTGGCGTGACTATTCCCGTGACATAGACCTTGCACGGGAGATGGGTTTCAGGGGGAATGTCTCCTTCCTGTACAGGCTGCTGCGTGCCCTTCCCGGGATGAGGGGATACGACGTGGTCCAGTTGATAAATCCTGTGTTTATAGAGTTGAAGGCAGAGCGTCTCCGCTACATATTTGACTATCTCAGGAAGCATAACGGACGTGTCGTCCTGCTTGCCGCAGGCGACGACTACTATTATCCGGCGCTTCACACGCAGGTGAAGGCGATGCGATACTCCGACTACTATGTCGGCAACGAGGAGCATTGCTGCGACTTTGTCCGCAGGCAGACTCAGGAATGGCTGCATGGCGCAAAGGGACGGCTTGCGCGATACGTGGCAAGGCATTGCGATGCCATTGTAGCGTGCGCCTACGAGTATTGGCTGCCGTATCATCTGACCGAGGACACGTCTGCCGACGGCGAGAGGTTGGACCGTAAGCTGCACAGCATACCTTTTGCATGTGTCTTGCCCGACTCCCCTGTACGCAAGGTGAATGGCAAGGTCAGGTTCTTCATCGGTATCAGCAGGGAGCGTTCCGAGATGAAGGGAACGGATATCATGCTCCGGGCTGCCAAGGATTTGCAGGCCTTGTATCCGGACAGGATGGAAATCGTCGTCGCCAACGGAGTTCCTTTTGACGAATATTGCAAAATGATGGAATCTGCCGACGTACTGTTGGATCAGATATATTCCTACGGACCGGGGATGAATGCCCTTATGGCGATGTCCAGGGGGATAGTTGCCGTAAGCGGGGCGGAGCCGGAGCATTACCGGTTGCTTGGCGAGGACGAGGTCCGTCCTATAGTCAATGTCTGGCCATGTTACGACAGCGTGTACGGGAATATCCGCAAGCTGGTACTCGACCCTGGACTCGTCGACAGGCTGAAGGAACAAAGCCGGGAGTACGTGGCCAGGAATCACGAGTATATCTCTGTGGCACGCAGGTTTGTCCGCTTGTATTCTGAATTGCCTGCAGTGGATTAGCTACCTTACTGTCACACGCAGGTGACGGTCTATGTTCCTGATAGTCTCTTGCATGTCTTCACGCCTTTCAAAGCGTGCAAAGACTACGGCGGCACTGTCGTTGCCGTTATACGAGAGGCGTACTTCCTGGCCCTTTGTCATCAGCGGCGTGACTTTGATAACCCTTTTCCTGAACTCGTCCGACATCCAGAGGCCTTCGTATATCCCGTTCCTTTCTGCGTATGGCCGGTAATACATTACGTAGGTGTGTCCGTCGTTCCTTCCGTATATGTCACTCCATTCCGGGATTTCGTCACCGACGGCTGCCTTTATTGTGTACATATCCTCGTCGAAGCCATAGGCTTCCATTTCGAGGAACGGTATGTTACACCCTCCGTTACGCGGCCCGAGGTCTATGAAGTATATTCTCCCGTCCTTCCCGACGATGAATTCCACGTTGCACGGCCCCGTCCTGAAGTTCAGCAGGGTGAACAGTCTCTGCAGTTCATTCAGTGCAAGTTCCTTTACTTCTGCCGTGTGTACCGACGGTGCGCTCAGTGAGACGGGGACCAGTTCCGACATGCCTTCCACGTGGTGTTGGTCGGCGAAACCGGCAAATATTATCCTGCCTTCGTGGACAAAGACGTCACCGTCTACCTGCGGCCCTTCCTTCTCAATGAACTCTTCTATGATGATACGCCCTGACGACGAGTACGACATCGACGTGTTCCAGTGTGAGTCAATGTCATCGGTGTCATGGACGCGGAAGACTCCCCTGCTTCCTGCCGAGTC
>DFKL01000011.1:3711-16431 GCA_002373535.1 Prevotellaceae bacterium UBA3646
CCTGCCGAGTCTACCGGTTTCATTATGGCTCCTGCCGTTCCTCTTATGGTGCTGAGGAACTTCCTGGCATCTTCCGGATTCGTGAAGCTTTCCGACCGTGGCGTGGCAAATCCGTTTTCGCGCAGGAAGTTGCGGAACAAGTCCTTGTGTGTAAGCGTCTCTACCGAAATATATGGATTTCCCGGCAGTCCTGCCTGTTCGGCGACGAATGCGGCAGTCGTCGCCAGCGCGTCCGAACTGTATGGCACTATGCCGTCTGCCTGCAGTCGTATGGCTTCTTTCAGGACGGCCTCCTTGTCAGTGATGTCTACCTTGTCGTACTCGTCGGCAATCTCGTGTCCGGGATTGTCTTCGTGCAGGTCGCTGCTGATGACGTGGTAGCCCAGACTCTTGGCTTTCATCGTTGCTTCTGCCTGAACGATGTTTCCTCCCAGTACAAGGATTCTTTTCTGTCTCATCTGCACACGTTTATCAGTTTCAGTGCAAATACTGTCCTCAGCTGCATGTAGAACAGCCCGAACGACGGGAACATCATGAACCGTGGCTTCAGTACCGTGCCTATGGGCAGCCTCTTCCACGAGAATGTCTCATAGACTGCGGCCAGTTTCCCGATGGCCGTATCCTGCTCGTCTGGTGTCAGGCTGTCTTTGTTTGCCCAGTAGAAGTAGCACATGCTGATGAACTCCTTCCAGCGACGTCTTTCCAGGCGCAGTAGTATCCTGTCAGGCACCTTGCGCTCCTCCAGCTGCTTCTTCAGCAGCAGCCTGCTGTCAAGTATTTCCATACGCCTGATGTCCGTCTTGTGTGTTACCGACGACGGCATCTGGTAGTAGTAGTATATGCCCTTGCCCAGTTTTACGTACCTGGCATTCAGCATTATCAGGTGTGTGACGGTTTCATCGCTGTGCTGCCCGTATTCTGCCAGCGCAGGCATGTCTTGTTCCAATGGTGAGCGTGACACTCCGTTAGGTGCAAAGTCATACAGGATGCTCCAGTAGCAAGCCTCTTCTCCTGTCATTATCTGCGGAACCTTCGGATTTGTCTTGAATGGAGTCTTTTCGTTCGTGGACGGATCCACAAGGTACATTTCAAACGTCACGAAGTCCAGCTCTGGATTGCCGGCAAAGTCGTTCATGCACGATTCGATGGCATTTTCTGCGATTTCATCGTCTGCATCGACCATTGTCATGAATTCTCCCCTTGTATGTCTCATGCCCTCGTTACGGGCGGCCGGCGCCCCGCTGTTTACAGGCATGGCCACTGAGACTATACGGCCGTCCTTGGCCTTGTACGCGTCAATGACTTCCTGGGTGCGGTCTGTCGAGGCATCGTTTATTACTATGACTTCCAGATTCCCGTATGTCTGGGCCAGGAGTGAGTCCAGGCATCTCGGTAGCAGGTCCTCTGCATTGTATGCCGCAACGATTATGGAAACGAGACCTTTTGTCATTACCGGGCACAGTTTTTTATTTTCCCTGCCTGAACTTCAGTATCGAGTAGGCGGAGCATAGCAGCGTCATGGACGTTCCGCACACCCAGTACAGCCATCCTTCGGTACAGAGGCATGTTATATATATGACAGACAGGAGAAGTGTATATATCACGATGTCTGCTATCCTCCGCGCGGAGAATCCTACTCCGTATTTCCATCTTGAAATGCACATGACGAGTATCATGTCCATCAGGTTCTGTACCGTCAGGGCCACACCCGTGCCAAACAGTCCGTATGTCTCATAGCCTGCCAGCACGAGCATGCTGTCCACGGCGCCGAATGTGTTTATCAGGAGGAACGTCTTGTTGTCTCCGGCTGCCAGCGACATGTATGCGTTGGGCAGGTATATGGCCCTGAACAGCATACCTATCGTCGCAACCTGGGCCATCGGGACGATGCATGCAAACTTCGCGCTTAGCAGCAAGGGTGCGACAAGGGGTAGCGCGACAATCATGGCAGCCAGCATGGGTGTTACCAGGATGATGGTCACGTCCTGCTGCTTCAGCAGTATGTCGGTTCTTTCCTTGATATTCTGGATGACTCCTGACAGTCGTGGGAAATAGTCCGTTTCCATTGCAGCCAGGACCAGTCCTACGTATGTCATAGTCAGCGTGTAGCCTGCATTGTAGAAACCGACGGTTTTCAGCGAGGCATGATTGTTCAGGTATGCCTGTATGCACAGCAGTGCGGCATGTCCTATGATGCTGCACATGACAAAGTTGAAACCGACAGAGAGAGCCTTGTGCCCCTTGCGCAGTTCTGTTTTCGTAAATACAAGCCGGAATCTTTCTGCCTCGTTGCCAAAGGCGACGGTCTGTATCATTGCAGCCAGGCAGAATGCCAGTATGGCAGGCAGTACTCCGTCTATCCTCCAGAAGTAGTACATGGGAATCGTGACGGCTATACCGGTCACTACGTTCAGTGTGGAAACCGTCGCCAGCGACCTTAGCTTCCTTAGTCCCTTCAGTACTGCCAGTTCTCCGCACGTCACGGTGCTGAAGCCTACGGCAGGCGAGAGCATGACAAATCCCCATGTATGGTCATAGTCTCCGAACGTGAAGTAGGACAGTGGTGCGGCAAACACCATACAGACCAGGATTCCTGCCAGTGCCAGGAGCAGCACCCACGAGCGCAGTACGGCAACTTGTATGGAAATGTTCCTCCTGCAGGTTTGCCTTTCCTCGTCACTTCCTGCTTCCGTCCATTTCTCGTATGCGGCCGATACGCCCCTTACGCCGCTTACGTCCAGTCCCAGGTTGCTCGTGCTGTGGATCAGCTCGCGTGTCTCGTTGTATATTGAGTTGAGGCCTATTCCTTCGGCGCCGAGCAGTTCGGCCACGAATTTGGTGCGCACAAGGTTCAGGACGATGTTCAGTCCTTGTACGCCGCCAAACAATGTCGTTGCCTTCAGTATGTTCTTGTATTGAAGATTCATTCAAAGTACAAAGATAAGCAATATTTTTGTATTTTTGCAGTTGCAATGGAAGGAAAACGTATCGGATATATAGATTTGGCCAAGGGTATATGCATGCTTCTCGTCGTTCTCGGACATTTCCAGGAATTGTACGGCAGCAGGCTTTTCCAGGACCTGAGCTATACTTTATCGTACATACGCCTGCCTCTGTATTTCTTCCTGAGCGGAATGTTCTTCAGGACATACGCAAGTTTCCGCTATTTCCTGACCAAGAAGATCAATCACCTCCTGGTTCCTTATCTGGTATTCCTTGTCCTCGGCCTTTTTACTGTCCGCAACTTTCCTATATGGTTCCTGAGTTGCCTGTTCTATTCCAACATGCTGTTCTATTGCTGCAAGAGGATAGAGGCGTGGTGGCCAGGCAGGTATGTCCTTGCCGCGTCGTGCATGGTCCTGTCGGTAATCGGCTTCTTCCTTCCGGACGGCAGGGGATGTGACGGCCAGTTGTATGAGCAGGTGTATTATTTCGGGACAGCCATGACATGCCTCGGGTTCTTCTATGCAGGATATGCCGTCAACCGGTATACAGACATTGTCAGGTCAGGGGTCAGCTCCCGTATTGAATATGAACTCCTGCTCATGGCTGTGTGTGCTGCAGTGGTGGCATTCGTCGGCTGGTACTACGACTATGCCGACACGGGATTCAGACTGAATTTCTACGGCTATTCCATCGTCGGGATGTATGCCGCCGGCCTGGCAGGATGTATAGGTATCCTTGTGCTTTCAAGGCGGTTGCGCTATCTGCCATATGTTTCTTTTATAGGACGCTACAGTATAGTCGTCCTGCTGACCCACTATCCGTTGATGTATTATGTAGACAGGCTGATAACGGATAGCGCCTGGCTGGCAATTCCCCTTGTGCTTGCAGCGGAGGTTCCGGTGATACTGGTGGCAAGGCGTTATTTCCCCTATATCTTTGCACAGAAGGAGCTCATACCCTTGGACAGGTAGTCGTCACAATGTGATTTTCCACTGCTTGTATGTGATTCCGCGTCCGCCGAAGCCTTCTTTCTGCTCTATCAGCCTCTCGTTCAGGAACCATCCGCCCTGTTCGTTGCTCGTTCCTATGTCAAAGTAGGAAAAACCTGTAGCCTTGTATTTGTCAATCAGGAAGCTGTACAGGAGGTCCAGGGCTCCTCTTTCTTTGCCATGGTTGTCGGCATGTGCGTATTGTATGTGTACGGTCTGGCGGTTAGAGACGTATACCACGGCTCCTGCATGTGCCTTGCCGTCGCTGTCGGTACATAGATATATGCGGATGTGTTCCGGGAACCTCGAATGCAGCATCTTCATCTCTTCCAGGGTGTGGACAGGGGCTGCATTGTATTTCGTCCTGAGGTTTTCCTCCATTATTGGCCAGAAGTCCCCGATGTCTGCCTCCTCTTTGATGCACATTCCCGATTCCAGTGCCCGCCTTATGCCTCTCTTCCTCCTGCGTTCCATGCCTGCTGACATGTTTCCGTCCAGCCGTATGGTACTCGAGATATTGCAGCATGTCAGCATCGCATTGTTGCGCCATAGCCAGTATTCGTCCTCCTCTGACGGGTACTGGCAGTATATGGAAGGAATCTGCTTGTAATGCCATTCGGTGAAGCCCTTCTCTCTCAGATAGCCGATGGTCAGTCCGAATATCTTGCCGACTTCAGCGGCACGGGTAGTCGTGTCAAGTATCAGGCCTCCGTATGTCAGGCCTTGGTGGCTGTACAGTATGCCGTTGCTTTCGTTTGCCGCCATTGCCGCGACAAGTTTCCCCTTGTCGTCGTAGGACATCAGGGAATGGTCCGTGAACCTTTCTGCATGGTAGTCCATATAGTCACGCAGGAACAGGAAGGTTCCGTTCTTCGATCTGTTCACGAAGGAATCCCAATCCTGCTTCTTATCCTTTGTATATCGACAGATATTCATTGAAATCCCTTATGTAGTCTTCTTCTTTATATGGATGGCTGGCAAGGACGAGGCACAGGGCGCCTGTCGTGAATTCGCGCTCGTGTGCCCAGATGCCTGGCGGAACGAGCAGCCCGTGGAACGGACGGTTCAGTACCACGGTCTTTTCATTCCTGCCGTCGTTCAGGTATACTTCCAGCGCTCCGCTTGCGGCAACGATAAATTGCCAGCACTCCCTGTGAGCGTGTGCCCCCCTGTCCTTTCCCGCAGGAACGTCGTAGATGTAGAATACCCTGTTGATGGCAAATGGCACCTGTACCTTTTCGTATATATACGTCAGGCTTCCGCGCGGATCTTCCTCCTTGGGAAGTTCATACAGTCTGCAATCGTCTATTGTATATTTCATCGAGTCTTGGTTCTTGCATTCATTATCGGGATTTCACACACGTATATCCTACGAGGCGGTCGTACCTGCTGCCTTGGTCGCGAAAGTAGACGAAGGCCTGATACTCGTTTTCCGTCTGCCAGAAATCGCGCATCGTCTTGTCGGTCGAGCCGTCTTCCATTATATACTGGTAGTTGTAGAAACCTTGTTTTAGCAAGACGGCTGCTTCGTAGCATCCTGTCTCGTCGTTGTACTCCATGCGGCATGCAGGGTCGCATTCACCGTTGCTCCACTGGCCGTTTACATATACATTGCCTTGGAGCCTGGGACTCTGTAGCGCAAAATGTACGATCACATATTCCGACTGGGTGTCATTGGCGAGCTGGTTTTGTGTGCGCGGATAGAATGCTCCGTTCTGGTCTTCCGCAGACAGGTAGTTGTTCTCTACGACGTTTTCCCATAGCGTGGCATGGTAAAACGGCTCATACCATCTCATGTTGTCTACATTCATGCCGCTTACGTGTACGTCCAGTATCTCAAATTTGTGATATTCGTTTCCTGCAGGGAAAATCAGTTCCTCACGGTGCGTCCACTCCAGTCCGTCGGCTTTCCGGATATTGGGCTGTGTGCCGGCTACGGTGCGCAGCGGCCTGCGGTTTTGTGTGACGACAGAATGTATCTGGCTCTCAGGATCCAGGACGTTCAGGCCGCCGTATCGCATCTCCAGCGTAACCTGCTGGTGTGATTTGTTGCAGTCTATGTCTGTGTTCGTGCTTACGCCGCAGTAGACTCCGGCAATATCTTCATAGACCTGAAACCTGCTTTCCAGGACAGGTCCCTTTTCCTCCTCTCCGTCCTCATAGATCAGCAGCCGGTAGTTGCCGCTAAGCAGTACTGACGTGTTCTCGTTGGGGATGGACAGGGAATAGTGCGTATATATCTGTGTCGTGTTGAAACTGGTATGGTAGTTCTCCACAGGCAGGTCGTTCAGCCCTTTCAGCCATTCGCTCTCAAACATCTCGTCAGAGGGCTGCCAGTCCCATGTGCAATGCTGCAGCCGATAGATGTAACGATGATAGTCGTGGCTCATCTCATCCCAGGAGAATGTCAGGAATGACCTGCTCCCGAGTCTTATGGCTGCAGGCAGGAGCGGGTTGTTGTTCTTTGTCACCTGCAATGTCCTCACGTTGCCGTCGAATACCATGTTCTGTGACATGGCACCGCCGGTGGCTGTCATGACCAGGAATGATATTGCGAGTCGTATTATGGAATGAACGTTGCGCATTTGTCCTCTGCAGGCTTTGTGTCGGCAGTCACTTGCCTTTTACTACAGGCAGGTGCCAGTGGAATTTTACCGCAAGGCACCTGACGGTGATTACTACTATGCTGGAAATCAGTGCATTTGCTGCGTTGTCCAGTCCTGCAGACTCCAGAATGCCATATACTATGCCGCCGGCAACGCATGCCAGGGCATATATTTCCTTGCGGAAAATCAGTGGAACCTCATTGATGAGTACGTCGCGTATTACACCTCCTGCGGCACCGGTTACGGACCCCATGGTTATGGCGACCCACATGGGGAACCCCATCTGTAGCGTTTTTTCTATGCCTACTACGTTGAACAGTGCCAGGCCGATGGTGTCAAAGATGAACCATGTGTTCTCTCTCTTTACCAATTGCTTGCTGAAGATGTGCACAAACACGACGGCGATGGCACACCATATGAAGTATATGCTGTTCTCCATCCAGAACGGAGGGATGTCCAGCATTATGTCACGCAGCGTCCCGCCGCCTATTGCCGTAGCCATTCCTACGATCCACGCACCGAATATGTCAAACTGTTTCGCGCTGGCAAGCCTGATGCCCGACAAGGCAAAGGCAAAGGTTCCTATAAATTCAATAACAAGGAATGACGTAGGAATACGTACCGTTATTGCGAGGTCCGTGAACAGTTGTACCAAATCCTTCCAGATAATGTCCATATTTGAAATTGTCCAAGATAAGCTTAGTCAGTCTTACTGGTCTCGTGCGCAGGCTATGATATCATGCCTATTTCCTTCCACTCCTCTGCTACGCGCCTGGCATCTGCCAGTGCCTGCTCCTCGCTGACCTCGTAGTTCTTCAGCAACGCGTCCTTCAGGTCCCCGACTTCAAACTCCTTGCCGACGACGGCCTTCCACATGTCTGCGGCAGACTCGTTCAGGTTGATTACCTTGGAGAAGTCAATGTTCTTCATTCCGTGTGCTACTACTACATATTCGCCGCATACTTCACGCAGCTGGAATCCGTCTTTTATCTTCATGTGCTGATTTGTGATAATTGTCATACTAAGGCCCGGTATATCATCAACAGATATTTTCGGTATGGCAGGAGCCTGCGCCAGCGTCGGATGTCGCGGACAAGCTTTGGGTCGTCTGCACTGATTGTGCGTGCAGGTCGTATGTATTTGCTTACGACTCCGCACACGTCGCTTTTCTTGCAATGCTCCGTACCAGCCAGGTTCCCGTCTCCCATGAGCGTAATATCATCTCCGTCTATCTCTATTATCCTGTGCAGGACGAAATGCCCCGGGGTAGTCTCTGCCAGGACTGCATCGCCGGTTTTCAGTTCCTCCGGAGCTACCAGGAGGACTTTGTCCCGCTGGTGTTCCAGGAAGGGACGCATGCTCCATCCCTTGACCAGTATCGTCGCACTGTACCCTTCCCGTATCGCATCGCGTACGGCGCCCAGCAGGATGTCGTTCGGTATCTCTTTCTTGGGGCCTGTATTTACCGTACCGTTCCTGTGACGGTATCTTTTGTGCATCGGCCATAGTATGACCTTCAGCACCATGCTTGCGGACCTTCTTATGATTGACCGGACTCTCATTCCGCTATTGTATCGTGACACAGGTGTGCAGCCTCCGCATTGGGCAGGCATCCTAATTCCCATGATCTGCATGTGCCGACAAAGTGTGACACGCTGTCGCATACTCCGTTGTATACACGTGCATCCCACTTCATGCTGCTGCATGCAGGCAGGAGCATTGCAAATGCTTCTACAGGCTTCAGCCTGCGGATGCTGTTCTCCGGCTTTTGTCGTATCCTGACTATTCCGCCGATAGGAGCCTGTACGTCCCGGTAGCATGGGGTCTTGCCGCTCCATGGCGAACCATAGACCACGGGCTGGTTGTCGATAATGCGTATCACTGGGTTGTCATCGTTCATCAGGTCACATCCGGGGATGTTGTCGTACCACAGTCGGGTATGTGTGCTCTTGCCCGTTCCGCTCGGTGCCGTCATCAGATATCCTTTTCCTTTGCAGCGTATTACGCTGGCATGTATCAGCAGCGTGTCCATTCCGGCAGTCGCAAAGGCGTAGGCCATCATCATACAGTTGTTCAGCCCGAAGTTCTGCTGGCTCCATGTGCCTTCGTAAAGACGCACCTTGCATTCGCTGAAGTCCAGGTTGCCTTGCATCCTCGCACAAAGATGCCCGTTTATGTCATTTACCTCAAACTGGTATCCTCCGTCTTTGCTCAGGTATACTCCATGGTTAGTCCCGCCGACGTCAAACTGGCCGACTTCCTCGCCGCAGACATCCCAGTCCCATGTCGTAGAGACGTCTACGGATACTACGGCTTTGTCATCTCCGTTCCATTCAAAGGGTCTGAAGCCTGGCAGCAGATGCAGGAAGTCAGTCCTGTCGTCGGTCTCGACGGCTATTATATGTCCGGCAACCTTAAATCGTTTCATGCTCAGTCCACTCTTCAGGCTTGAATTTGAATGTGCCGGACTCCAGCTGTCTCATGTTCAGCTTGTTCCTCTTCTTGTAGTTTTTCATGACCTTCAGGTACTTGTTCTCCATTTTCTTTTTTTTCTTTGAGAAGAAAACGGTGCATGTGGTGTTTGGCCGCCCCATCTTTTCATCCATGAACATCTGTAGCTGTTGGGAATAGATGCTGCGGTCGTACAAGAAGCCGGTCTTGGATTCTATGTAGACAGGATCCATGCGCTGGATTTCTGTTATATATGCGACGGAGTCGGTAAAGCTGACGCTCACCCCGAACATATAGACTACCCGTTTCTTCGGCTTGGCCAGTATCGTGCCGGTGGATACCAGGGCTATAAGCAACGCAAGGATAATTTTCTTGGTCATGGTTCTCCTATATTCAAAATGCGGCGTAAAGATACGAAGAAAAGCGCAATTTCCATTGCGCTTTTCATTCATTTTATTCCCATGTGCTATTTTTCGTCCAGTTCTATGGCGAAGGCAATCCTGCGGCCGCTGGGTGCCAGAGCCTTGATCCACAATGTGCGGTCGCTGCTCTGGTTTGCGGATTTTACTGCCTCTTCCCAGTCTTCCAGAGTCTTCAGTTTCTTGTCGTTTGCGCTCAGTATTATGGTTCCTTTGATTACGCCGTTCTGCTGCATCTTGCCCTTGCGTATTGCGTTGACAGTCAGTCCGTAGTCTATTTCCATCAGTTTCTTCTCTTCTTCATTGACCTGACGGAGTGATACGCCAAGCTGATCCATGTCAACTTCCTTCATGACCTTCGTCGAGCCCTGAGTGTTACGCAGTATGACGGTTGAACTCTTTTGCTTCTTGTCACGCAGCCATGTAATGGTAACCTTGTCACCTGGCCTATGTTGTGATATTACCTCCTGCAGTTCAGCCATCTTGTGAACCTCCTTGCCGTTGAGCTTGATGATTACGTCGCCTTTCTCCAGGCCGGCCTCTTCGGCGGCAGAGGCGTCGGAAATCTTGTCGATCCACACACCGCTTACGGTGCCCAGGTCTACATCGTTGCCCTTGGCCTTCTCATTATCGATATACGTGCTTACGTCACCACCCTGGATGCCCAGGACGGCACGCTGTACCGTACCATATACCTTCAGGTCGCTGACCACCTTGTTCATTATCGTCGTGGGGATGGCAAATCCATATCCGTTGAAGTTGCCTGTATTGCTGTACAGCATTGCATTTATGCCGACCAGTTCTCCCTTTTCGTTTACAAGTGCTCCGCCGCTGTTGCCGGGGTTGATGGCGGCATCAGTCTGGATGAAGCTTTCTATGCCGTTTGCACCCAGGGACCGTGCCTTGGCGGAAACTATGCCGGCCGTTACCGTGCTCGTCAGGTTGAACGGATTGCCTACGGCCAGGACCCACTGCCCTATCTTCAGGTCGTCGCTGTTGCCGATGGGAATTGTAGGCAGGTTCTTGCCGTCAATCTTGATGAGGGCAAGGTCTGTGGTCTCGTCACAGCCGATGATGCGGCCTTTGAATTCGCGATTGTCGTTCAGCTTGACAAGTATCTCGTCTGCTTCACCTACGACATGATTGTTCGTTACGATATATCCGTCGGTCGAGATGATGACGCCGCTGCCGGCACCGTGCTTGTCAGGTTGTTTGTATTCACGCTTCTGCGGCTGGCTTTGACGGCCGAAGAAATCACCGAAGAAGTCTGCAAAAGGATCCTGGTAGGTAATGGTCTGTGTCTTGCCGTTTTGTGTGACCTTGATGTATACTACGGCATTCACGCTGCTCTCTGCTGCTTTTGTCAGGTCTGTCAGACCTTGAGCCATAATTGTTCCTGAACCCAAGGTCAAGGCCAGGGAAAATATGGCAATCTTGATTGTCTTCAACATTTTATGTAAATGGTTTATTATTTCGGTAATGCAAAATTATACAATAAAACGATAGGTTGTCCATTTTGTCCCCTTGTTTTAACTTTTGATATATATAGTTTTGGCTCTTTTAAACTTTATTCGTAATTTTGCGTACGAAAGGAAGCAGTGGCTCGGCTTGTCGCCGGTTCATACCCGCAAGGGAACGGACAGGAGGAAAGTCCGGGCAACACAGGGCAATCCGCTACCTAACAGGTAGAAGTCAGTGATGGCTAGCCAGTGTAGAAGAAAATAACCGCAGACACAGTCTGTAAGGGTGAGAAGGTGAGGTAAGGGCTCACCAGGCGTATGGTGACATGCGTGCTGTACACACCGGATGTTGAAAGTTCGCGTATACCGGCGTTCCGCAAGGAAAAGAGTTGCCCGCTCGAGCTGGAGGGTAGAACGATAGAGGCAGATGGTGACATCTGTCGTAGATAAATGACAGGCGGTTCCGCTCAGGCGGGATGCACAGAACCCGGCTTATAGAGCCACTGTCTCCTTTTTTATAAAATTTGACAGAATGCACAAGATGAGCATTAAGGAAAGAATGGAACACTGGTGGTGCATGAACGAAGACAACAGTACACCGGTTTCGCGCTTTGCGCTGCGTATGTTCAAGCGCCTGTATATTACGGTCGACCATTTCATTTCCAACAATCTGGGCTCGTATGCATCTGCATTGACATACAATACGACCCTGGCGGCAGTACCCGTGCTGGCAATCATCTTCGCAATGGCACGCGGCTTTGGCTTCGACAAGTTCATAGAGAACCGTATCCGTGAGGCACTTGCCAATTTCTCTCCGGAACTGACGGACTCGGTACTCTCTTTCGTAGAGAGCTATCTGCAACATACCAGAAGTGGAATCTTCCTGGGCGTAGGCCTGCTGTTCCTGTTCTATACATTGATAAATCTGACCGTAAACATAGAGACGGCCTTCAATACGATATGGCAGGTCACCAACTCTCGTAATATCTACCGTCGTATCACAGATTACCTTTCTGTGTTCCTGCTCTTGCCGCTTCTGCTGGTCATAACCAGCGGTATCAGCGTGTTCCTGCTCAATCTGAGCCAATCGCTCGGATTTTCCCTGATACTCAGCACAAGTGTAAAATTCCTGATAACGGTTTCGCCGTTTATTATCACCAGCATTGTGTTTACGCTCTTGTACAAGCTGATGCCAAATACGCACGTACACTGGATGGCCTGCATAGGTCCGGGCATTATTGCCGGAGTCCTGTTCCAGGGCCTGGAATATTTCTATATCCATTATCAGATAAAATTGTCGTCATATAATGCCATCTACGGAAGCTTCGCGGCAATACCGTTGTTGCTCATCTTCCTCCAGTTTACGTGGTATATATGCCTTATAGGGTGTCAGTTGTCGTATGCAAACCAGACGGTCAGCGAGTATGCGTTCGAACGCTCGACACGAGGCATGAGCCGTCGTTTCCGCGACAGTCTTTCCCTCCTGCTCGTCAATTGCGTAGCCCGGCGTTTTGCCGAGGGCAAAAGTCCGATGAGCAGGCTTGCCCTGACACGCGCCACACGCTTGCCAGGGGCTTTGGTCAAGCAGTTGCTGGACGAACTGGTCAGCGTTGGCGTCCTTGCCATCACTCAGAACGAAAGGGGAACGGAGGATCTTTACCTGCCTGCCATAGATATCCATCGTCTTACGGTAAGGATGGTAATCGCCAAACTGGACAGGCACGGGTCGGAACTGGCATCAGACAACTGGATTATCCGCAATCCTGAGTGGCAGCGTCTCCGCAATCTGCGCTATGATATCAGTGACGGGTTGGTGGCAGAGCTCAATATGGAATGACGCCTTTCTTCC
>DFKL01000011.1:16543-21911 GCA_002373535.1 Prevotellaceae bacterium UBA3646
GATCTGTCTGTAAATAAATTTTCGGAGTATTCCGTACAACGGTTGATTTTCAGGGGAACGTCCTCAAACGTGCGCCTTGCCAGGGTATTCCCCTCTACGTCACGAGCCGTGACCGTAATGTCTGCCTCTGACACATCCTGCGGCATGAAGGCATAGAATGTAATGCCTGTATTGTCAGGTTTTACGCTTATGACACGTCTATAGGTGCCGTCTTGTCTGCAGTAATGGCTTACGGGACTCATTTTCCAGCCGATACCCCTGGCCTCTACTACACAGTCGTGTATGTCGTCCGGAACTTTGTCTCCTGCGAACATCAGCCTGAACTTGGTGACACATCTTTTCAGGCTCAGGGTACGTGTGTCGGAGTAGCTGCGCGATACAATTATGTTCTGCCTGCAGATATAGCAGTTAGGAACCCATTTCTCGCTGAATGATATGCTGTCCGCCGATGAAGGAAAATCATCTTCATTGCCTACCAGGCACTCCTGGCTGCCCCGCCAGCCGACAGCCAATATTGTATAGGTGCCAAATTCCAGTTCTTTCTTGAATGTACCGAATTCTTCGGCCGAGGATTTGTCCTGAAGCATGATCCTGTCCACCAGCTTTCCCTCCTTCGTATATATCGCCAGCAGCAGATGCTCGGGACTGTCCGTGTCCTTGGACGTGGCACGGCTATTTCCATTGACGGCGACTGGTTTGTATATTTCCGGTGAGCTTGGCGTCAGTCCGGTCAGGCATATCTTCATTTCCAAGCTGCCACGTGATGCCGGCTCGTCATCGTCGAAAACAATCTTCTGGCATGAAGACAAGCCAAGACACGTTATGGCAATATACATGAGATGCAGGCAGGATATGGTACTTCGCATAAGTCTGACTGAATGTCCGGATATTTGTTTTTACAGGTTAGCTGCAGAGGTTTTGCCGTCCCTAAAAAAGGGCATGTCAATTATGACACACCCTCTTTGTCTTTCTTTGAATCGTCAGGTTGCACTGACTGGTAAGCAGCCTTTGCACATTCTCTTTAATTGTTGCTTTTGCTCTTTATGGCAAACACCAATGCGACGATTGATGACACAAGACCCAGGATGCTTGCACCTGCACCCAGGAATGTGTAGAACGAACTGCTCTTGACACCCAGGCTCTTGTTTGGCTCTATGTATATCATGTCATTCTGCTGCACGTAGAATGCAGGACTGGTAAAGATGTTGACGTCCGTGATGTCAAGTTCATACATGGTACGCTCGCCGTTGTTCTCGCGGAACAGTTTTATTTTCTTGCGTAGGGACATCTCGCTCAGGTCTCCGCATTGTGCCAGGACGTCAATAATAGAGTTCCGTTCGCTCGTCAGGTTGACTACGGTGGGACCCTTGACGGCACCTATTACGGTTACACGCGCATTCAGGAGCCTTACGGTAACTTCGGGGTCCTTGAGCAACTTCAGGGCTTTCACACGATCCTCGATGGCTCGTGCTGCCTCCTCTGTAGTCATGTGGTCCACATGCACCTTGCCCACTGCCGGCAGAATCAGGTTTCCGTCGTTCGTTACGGTAAATCCGTAGGAGTTTCCCAATGTTCCTGTATTGTAGCTTGTAGACGTCCTGCTGTTGCTGCCCATTGTGACGTCCTGTGCAAATATATCCAGCAAGTCCTTGTTCGGACACGTTATCTTTACCAGGACCTGATCGGCGGGCTTAAGACGCATTTCATACTGCTGGGCAATCTTCTGCGCATGGATATACAAGCTGTCAGCACCCTGGAAATAGATAAGTTTCTTTCGGCTTACACAACTGGCAGCCATCAAGGCAGCCAGGAGGATAACGGTAATAGATGAAAGCTTTTTCATTGTATTGTAAGTGTTTTTTTTATTCATATCTGCCACCATTTGCGTTTCGGCAGTTTCTTGCTGTGTCTGGCATCGGGACGGATATCCTCGCTCAAGACCTGCTCGTAGGTGAGGTTGTCATGTATCATGCGGTAGATAGTCCCCCAGTCTGGTAAACCTCCTACGTTCCTGTCGTCAATCCATACGTCGGCCTTCAGCTTACGAGAGAAATGATTGTTGTTCTTTTGTTCTTCCTCAGGGTAGTCTTTGTTCACGGCATAGAACTCCAGTCCGCGCGCCCTGCACCATTCGACGGCTTCGTCCAACAGTTCGTCCTCACGTACGCTCCACAATATAATCAGGTGTCCCTCGTCGCGCAACATCTTCAGGGTCTGTATGGCGAACGGGATTTCACGCCCGATTTTGGGATATTCGTGCGTAACTATGGTTCCGTCAAAGTCTACGGCGATTGTCATGGTCTACTTGGCATAGGAAACGGCACGTGTCTCACGGATAACAGTGATCTTTACCTGTCCGGGATATGTCATTTCGTTTTGGATGCGTGTGGCAATATCGCTTGACAGCTTGTCTATCTGCTTGTCGTCAATCTGGTCCGCACCTACTATTACGCGAAGTTCACGGCCTGCCTGGATGGCGTATGTCTTAGTAACGCCGTTGTAGCTTAGGGCAATATTCTCCAGGTCTTTCAGACGCTTTATGTATGCCTCTACGATCTCACGCCGTGCACCGGGACGTGCACCGCTTATTGCGTCGCAGACCTGGACTATGGGGGCTATCAGCGAAGTCATTTCCATTTCTTCGTGATGGGCACCTATTGCGTTGCAGATGTCCGGCTTCTCCTTGTATTTTTCTGCCAGTTTTGCACCATACAGGGCATGTGGCATCTCTGGATCCTCGTCAGGCACCTTGCCGATGTCGTGCAACAGGCCGGCACGCTTTGCCTTCTTGGGGTTCAGTCCCAGCTCGCTTGCCATCACGGCACACAGGTTGGCAGTCTCCCTGGCATGCTGCAGAAGGTTCTGTCCATACGAACTGCGATATTTCATCTTGCCGACTATGCGGATCAGTTCCGGGTGCAGGCCATGGATACCCAGGTCGATAGTAGTGCGCTTTCCCGTTTCCAGGACCTCTTCCTCGACCTGTTTCTTGACTTTCGCGACAACTTCCTCGATACGGGCAGGGTGTATGCGTCCGTCAGCGACCAGTTGGTGGAGGGCCAGACGGCAAATCTCACGGCGGATCGGGTCAAACGCACTGATAACGATACTTTCAGGAGTGTCGTCCACGACAATTTCAACGCCTGTTGCCTGTTCCAGGGCGCGAATATTGCGTCCCTCCCGGCCGATGATGCGTCCCTTGACCTCGTCATTGTCGATATGGAATACAGTCACGCTGTTCTCGACGGCAGTCTCTGTAGCGACACGCTGTATGCTCTGTATTATAATACGCTTGGCCTCCTTGTTCGCATTTATCTTGGCCTCGTCCATGATCTCATTGATGTACGCCTGGGCATTGGTGCGGGCTTCGTCTTTCAGGCCTTCGATCAGTTGTGCCTTAGCCTCCTCGACGCTCAGGCCGCTGATCTCCTCCAGTTTCGTGCGCTCCTGGTTGATCAGGTCGGCTTGGCGCGCATCCAGTTCGCTTTCCTTTTGTTCGAGCAATGCCTGTTGGGTCTCGATGCGGCTGCGCATATTCTCGGTCTCCTGCTTGCGGCGGTTCAGCTCGTCCTGACGCTGGTTAAGGCTCATCTCACGCTGCTTGTTGCGGTTCTCGGCCTGCTGAAGCTGATGGTTGCGTTGCTGAACCTCCTTGTCCAGCTCGTTTTTCTTGGAAAGGAATTTTTCCTTGACCTCCAACAGCTTCTTCTGCTTGATGACCTCGGCTTCCTCCTTCGCCTCCTCCTGCATGCTCTTTTTCTTCTGCGGTACTATCTTGAAGTACCATACGGCCCACCACGCAACTACGGTGGCGAGTCCGGCAACAAATCCTATGACTATGCTAATCATTATGGTTTCCTTGATAAAATGTTTGATTTATGTCGTATTATCTCTTCTCTTTCAGGACAGTCTCGATTTCCTCAACCAAAGGTCCTATCGCTGCAATTATAGGTGCCGTGTCCCCGTTTTCCTTGGAATGTGCCAGTCGTACTGCGATGTCCAGCATCGACATGACCATGTAGCGCTCTGTGGCAAGTCCTTTGTACGTCTTTGTGTAGAAGGCATAACGCTCCTTCATGATTTTCTCGGCTTCGCGATACAGGTGCTCGTCCTTGCGATGAACCGTCATAGGCAGGTCCCAGGAACCGAACCTGATGGTTATATTCTGCTTGTCGTTATTTTCCATAGGTAGTGTGGGTTGTGTCAGGCTTTTATCGTGGCGATACAGCGGTCTACCGATGCAATCATGCGGTTAATTCGCAGGCGGGTCTCGTGCAGGTCGCCATCGTCTGCCATGTCAATGAGACGGGCCGCCTTCAGCCTCGAATAGTCATTCCGCAGCTTTGCGTTCTCCTCCTCCAGTGCCTTTGCGTATTCCGTCTGTTCCCTGAGCTTCTCCTCCAGTTTCCTTATCTCAGACTGTTGGTCGCGGTAGCGCAGGATTAACTGACGGGTGCGTGTCTCCAGACGCTGTAGTATGTTGGTTACCTCCAGTTCCATAGCCTACTCCTGTGTCTGTGGTTGCTTCTCTTTCTTGGCCAGCATTACGATAGTATGTACATATTCGGTCATCCATGCCTCGCTGTATCCCAATGCCGCCTGATACTTGCGTACGGCGGCACAGGTCCGGCGCACGCCCTCGTCTTTCCAGTCGTTGCTGGACATAATCTGGTGTATCTGCTTCTCTACCATGTTGCGCATTGCCTTGCGAAAGAAGCCGGGCAGACGGAATTTCCATTGCATCAGGTTCCCCATGAGCATCATCAGGTCCTGACTGAACCCCTGGAATTGAATCATGTACGGTTGTACGTCCTGTATGGTATGGCAGCGTTTCTTGATGCTCTGGTCAATCTCCTTGAAAAAAGTGTCGCTGACGCCATACAGGCTGCTCGTGATTCTTTGGCAGTGTTTCTTCTCCGCCACTCCCAGCTTGTTGTTCTGCGTAGGGACGTGGTACGTCTGCTTGTAGATACGCAGGTCAGGCAGTGCGGCGAGATTGTTTATGCCTATTTGTGCGGCAAGCGTAGCCTGATAGTAGACTCGTATCAGCAGCATGAAGTCGTCCATGCCGCCAACGGCGGGGCCTGCGTCATTCTTTTTCCTGCCAAACAGTTTGCTCAGTATGTTCATAGTCGTATCTCATTTCAGTACTCGGTACAGTCTTTGTCTCATTGTCCGTATTCTGTCGGATATCGTCCGCCTTGTCGGCGTCCTGTGGCAGCACTGGCGGTTGCTGGAGCTCGTATTTGCCGATATTCCAGAGACTCAGCCTTCCTGCAATCAGGTTTAGCGCAAGCGGCAGTTTGCCAAAGAGACCACGGTTGACAAAACTGTCGACAGGACGAAAGACCAGGCAGCCGATTTCGCG
>DFKL01000093.1:0-258 GCA_002373535.1 Prevotellaceae bacterium UBA3646
AGTTGTTGAGTGCCGAGCCGAAGAATACGGGGGCTGTGTCGCCTGAGAGATAGAGGCCTGTGGGGCCGTTGACCTCGTCGATGGCTGGGTATACGCCCTCGATCATCTCAAGGTCGTCACGCAGTCTGGCTGCGTCTTGGTCTCCGACCCATGTCTCGAGTTCGTCGGTGTCGATGTCTATGGCGACCTTGTCGGTTACTTTCTGCTTGTCGGACTGGAAGAGGTTGAGGTTGTGCTCGTAGATGTTATAGACGCCCT
>DFKL01000093.1:312-4236 GCA_002373535.1 Prevotellaceae bacterium UBA3646
CGTAGATGTTATAGACGCCCTTGAAGCGCTGGCCCTGGTTGATGGGCCATGAGTAGGGGCGGACATTGATCTGGAGTTCCTGCTCGAGTTCGTCGAGCAGGTCAAATGGGTCCTTGCCTTCGCGGTCCATCTTGTTGACGAAGATGATGACGGGTGTCTTGCGCATGCGGCAGACGTTCATCAGCTTGCGTGTCTGGGTCTCTACGCCCTTGGCGGCATCGACGACGATTATGGCGCTGTCGACAGCGGTAAGGGTGCGGAAGGTGTCTTCGGCAAAATCCTGGTGTCCTGGGGTGTCGAGGATGTTGACTTTGTAGCCTTGGTAGTCGAACTCCATGACGGAGGTGGTTACGGAGATACCGCGCTGCTTCTCTATCTCCATCCAGTCGGACGTGGCAGTCTTCTTGATTTTGTTGCTCTTCACTGCCCCGGCCACTTGTATCTGACCGCCGAAGAGCAAGAGCTTCTCGGTAAGTGTGGTCTTTCCGGCATCGGGGTGGGATATGATGGCGAATGTTCGCCTGCGTTCTATCTGTTGGTTCATTCTTGTTCTTTGTCGTATAGCTCGGCCAGCATGTTGAGCAGGTGGCTGATGGCGGCTATTGCTGCCGAGGTCTGGGCCGAGACGGGCTTGTCCTGCATCTTAAGGAGTGTGTAGCCGTACATGCTGTCCAGGCTGGTCTCCAGTTCGTTCTTGGGTTTACCATTACCCTTGCCGCGCAGTTCTACGATGAAGGGCAGGGCCTTATAGTAGGCTGCGCTGTAATATGGCTGGTGGGGATCGGCGAGGAGTTCCCTGTGGCGGTCGCTGAGGAGGAAGATGGTGTTGCGCACTACCTGGACGTGGCCGCGATTAAGACATCCTTCCTCGCGCATCATGCGTATGAGTCCGTCGTACCACTCGATTACGGCGTCGAGTTGCTGGTCGTCGTAGTCGAATCGAGAAAGATATTCCTGTGCGAGGCGCTCGATATCGTGGTCGTAGGTGCGTATGACGTCTTCGACCTGATACATGTAGAGGACGTATGCTACCAGATTCTGCCTGCGCAATTTCTTGGCTATATACATATCAGAGGATTATTCCGAATTTGGGCAGCAGTGCGAATATGCATCCTATGAGTGCTGCGAACATGACTATGACGCCTATGGCGCGGTTCATCTTCCATATAGTGTCGTCCTGGAAGCGATTGCGGACCTTGTCTATTATGGAAGTGAGGGCAAACCACCATATAATGGCGCCGCCGAAGATTGACAGGTATCCGATGCCTTGGGCAAAATAGTTTTGCGATACCACGAAGTCGAACCTGGCCATAAGGGCTATGAACAGGAATATGATGAGTGGATTGGAGAGGGTCACCAGGAAGCCTGTGAAACCGTTATGCATGAGCGAGCCTCGCTTGCCCTTGACATGTTTTACCTGACCTGGGCGCGAGAGGTATGTGTAGGCTCCGAATACGAAAAGCATGATACTGCCTATGAGCTTGAGCCAGAACATGTTGCGAGGTTTCTCCACGAAGTCCATTACGAGGCTGATGCCTACGAGGGATATGGCGGCATAAAGGATGTCTGATATGGCGGCTCCGACGCCTGTAAAGAATCCATACCAACGACCTTTGTTGAGGGTACGCTGTACGGTGAGGACGCCTACCGGACCCATGGGTGCGCTGGCAATGATTCCGATTATCAGACCCTTGAGTATAAACTGTAATATTGTCAACATAAATTATTGTATGGGTGCAAATTTCGCATTTTTATTTCAAATTACATAGAATTTCGGCCAAAAAGTCCTTTTTTTGTACGGAAAGCGCTATATTTGTGCTGAAACGAGTGTTTATCAGGACTACTATATCTATACTTTTATGAATAAGAAACCTTATGTCATCGGATTGGACCTTGGTGGTACCAATTCTGTCTTCGGTATCGTTAACAAGGATGCCGAGATCGTTCAGTCTGTATCCGTTCCTACTAAAGGTCACGGCTCTGCCGAGGTCTATGTGAAGCATTGCGCCGAGGCGCTTGACCCTCTGATCAAGAAGGTGGGAGGCATTGACAAAATCAAGGCTATGGGCATCGGTGCTCCGAATGCCAACTACTACAGCGGATGTATCGAGGATGCTCCTAACCTGGAGTGGCGTGGCAACGTGCCTCTGGCCAAGATGTTCCAGGAGGCACTGGGTATTCCTGTAGTCCTGACGAATGATGCAAACGCAGCGGCAATCGGCGAGATGGCATACGGTGCGGCTCGCGGCATGAAGAACTTCGTCGAAATAACACTGGGCACCGGTGTGGGCAGCGGCATCGTAATCAACGGCCAGCTGGTATATGGCAGTGACGGTTTTGCAGGTGAGCTGGGCCATGTCATCGTGGAGAAGAACGGTCGCGAGTGTGGCTGCGGACGTCGTGGCTGCCTGGAGTGCTACTGCTCTGGAACCGGAATCGCACGGAGTGCACTGGAGAAACTGGCTATAAGCCGTAAGCCGAGTGTGCTGCGCGAGAAACTGAGTTCGGCCATCGAGGCGAAGGATGTGCATTTTGCTGCCCAGGAGGGTGACGAACTGGCTTTGGAAATCATGGCTGACACCGGCCGCAGGCTGGGTGAGGCATGTGCTAACTTCGCAGCTTTCTCCAGCCCGGAGGCGTTTATCTTCTTTGGCGGCCCCACCAAGGCTGGCGAGTTGCTGATGTCGCACATCCGCAATGCATACGACGAGAACGTGTTGTTTGTATACAAGGGCAAGGCTAAGATCCTGCTATCGGAACTGGATGGTGCCAGTGCTGCGGTATTGGGAGCCAGTGCGCTCGGCTGGGAAATATAAGGACGGCTAACCGAAACAACGAATATTCTACAAGACAAGATATGGCGATTTCTTTTTTCAAGACCAGGCAGGACAGCATCATTGCTACAGAATGTGACCGTCCCCTGGAGGATGCTGACATACAGAAGCTGTGCTGGTTGTACGGCAATGCTGTGAAGCTGGATGGCGACTGTGTCCCGGGATTGTTCGTGGGTCCACGTCGCGAGATGATTACTCCGTGGAGTACGAATGCCGTCGAGATAACACAGAACATGTCTATCGACGGTATTTCGCGTATTGAGGAGTATTTTCCAGTAGACAGCGAGGATGCGGAATATGACCCTATGTTGCAGCGTATGTACAGGAATGGCCTGAGCCAGGATATCTTTTCCGTCGACATCCAGCCTGAACCTATTGAGCTGGTCCATGACCTGGAGGAGTACAACGAAAGGGAGGGACTGGCATTGTCGGAAGAGGAAATCGAGTATCTGCACAAGGTTGAGGGACAGCTGGGGCGTGCGCTCACTGACAGCGAGGTCTTTGGCTTTGCACAGATTAACAGCGAGCACTGCCGCCACAAGATTTTCGGTGGAACCTTCGTCATCGACGGCAAGGAGAAGGAGAGCAGCTTGTTCCAGATGATCAAAAGGACTACGGCAGAAAACCCTAACAACATCTTGTCGGCATACAAGGACAATGTTGCATTCAGCCGTGGGCCAGTGGTCGAGTTGTTTGCACCGGCAGACCATTCCAAGCCTGACTACTATCGTGTCAAGGAGGTCGAGAGCGTGATTTCGCTCAAGGCCGAGACTCATAATTTCCCGACTACCGTAGAGCCGTTCAACGGAGCCTCGACAGGCAGCGGGGGCGAGATACGCGACCGTATGGGCGGTGGCGTAGGCAGCATGCCTATTGCCGGCACTGCCGTATACATGACTTCGTATCCGCGTAACGGAAAGAAGGAGACTCCGCTACCTGAGCGTCCCTGGCTGTACCAGACGCCAGAGCAGATCCTGACGAAGGCTTCGAATGGTGCCAGTGATTTCGGAAACAAGTTCGGCCAGCCGCTGATAGCCGGCTCTGTACTGACATTCGAGCATCAGGAGAACGACAAGGATGCGATATATGC
>DFKL01000106.1 GCA_002373535.1 Prevotellaceae bacterium UBA3646
GCTCCAAACAGCTATTACCGTATAGGTGAGACACAGCCGATGCGTGCCACACAGTATATCGGCCGTCGTATAATCGTACGCAGGGAACTGAAGGCAAACGAAACATACTACATCCAGTTCAAGAATGTCCTTGAGGATGAGGGAGCACAGTTCTTCATGGACTACATCGAATTCTGTCCGAAGGAAATATATGACAACCAAACTCAGCCAGAGGATATCTGGTAAACAAACACTAACCCAAACTCTATATCATATCGTATTATGAAAATAGGAAGAAAATATATCGGTATCCTCATAATGGGAACTGCATTGACTGCCGTACCTTCATGCACCGACACTTGGAACGAGCACTATGCCTCAGAGGATGCCAATACCGCGAAAGAAACTCTCTGGGAGACGATAGAATCGCGTGACGACATGCACAATTTCACAGAATTGCTGAAGATTGCCAAGTTCTATCGTGACGAGAATCATCCTGCATATACCATAAACCAGGACGGTGAAAAGGAATACTATACCTACGCAAAGCTACTGGACGGAAATAACGCAGTAACTCTCTGGGCTGTCACCGACGACGTACTATGTGGAGAGGAATATGAGAAATGGAAAGAAATGGCCGAGAACGACGGCTACAATTTCCAGCAGCAGTTTATAGGAAACCACATGGCACTTGCACGCCGTCCGATGACGTTCACCGGCATATCCTCTGAAAAGATCCGACTGGTCAACAACAAACTGGCAGAACTGAACTATGCAGAGTCGACATTCTCCGACGTAAAAGTCAAGGAGGCTAATATCGGCACGCGTAACGGACTGCTTCACATCATTGAGAAACCGTCTGACTTTGACTACAATATCTATGAATACATAAAATTCAGCAACAAGGATTACCTGAGCAAGGTCAGGGAATATATCGTAAAGCGTGATACGACATACTTCCTGGCCAGTTCGAGTATCGAGGGCCTTCCTGATGAAAACGGCAATCCGACATACGTTGACAGCGTATATTTCATGGGTAACATGAACTTCGGCAGGTTTTGGTATAATCCGACCGATGCCGACGGCACAGACGCATGGATGAACAGTATGAAGATGTTGAATGCCAACATCAATGTCGAAGACTCTGCATATATCGTAGTTATACCGACAGATCAGGCATGGAATGCCGCCGTAAGCCAGCTCACTCCATACTACAGCTATGTGAACACCTATCCACGCATGGACAAGGTCAAGCAGGAGACAGGAAAGTCTACGAAGAACCTGAACATCTTTGGTGCGAGGAAGACATACACGACATCTGACGGCTCTGCCTACGAGACTACAGATTCCCTGCGTGACGTAAACATTACGATGGATATCGTATCACCAATGGCCTTTAACCTTAACGAACAGCCTCAGCGCGAGAAGGGTGTAAAATGGACTATGGAAGATTTTCTGCTGAAAGGCGGTTATCGGGATTGCGAATATCTGCTCAACACCTTGGGTGACACAATCTTCAACATAGCAAAGGATGCGCAGCACCGCGGATGCGACCTCTCCGTTCTTTTCTCGGGTGTACAGCAAAAAATGAGCAACGGCTACGTTATCGAGGCTTCGACATGGAACGTTCCCTTCGATGTATGGAACCGTGCCATTGACGTAGAATGCTACTACAACGACTACTACAAGTCATCTGCAACATTATATGCAGTAAATACACTTAACAACACGACGGCCAAGGACTGGATAGACAAATACGGCCGACTCAGCCAGCAAAACTATATGCGTTGCTACGGTACGGGAACAAGTACAAGGCCTGATATCGTATTTGCCCTTCAGGGCAGCAAACAAGGTTCTGCGTACGTAATGAGCGGAAACAAGTATAATGTCAAGGTTGTCATGGTTCCACGATGGTACGAAGACAGCCGTGAGACTCCCATATTCTACAAAGTAAACACTGAGACAAACCCAGAGACCGGCAAGCTTGACACGCTGAGTATCGAATACCAGCATAATTTGCTGACATTTACGCTCAACTATTGGACAGAAGAGCAGATTGCCAAGAATGACTACAAATATTCCTCCCAGCAGAAACTGGAGAAGAAGGACGTTTACTGGAACGGTGAGAAAGTCGATACGATAACTGTGTTTGAAAATATCGAATTCCCCGTCTCGTACAAGAATCTGCTCAACACGTATCCGACGCTTCGCATACAGTCGCAAGCCTATTCCAAAGGCAAATGTACATGCCCCAAGAGCAATGATCCACACCACTCGACATACTTCAACATCGACAGAATTATTCTCGAGCCTGTGAAGTAAGTTAATGTCAAACAGTAATAGCAATTTACGATGAATAATACAATTAGCAAAAATCTGATGGGCAGTGTTCGACGCACCAGCATCTGCTTCTTGGCATTGGCTGCGTTTGGCATTTCATCTGCCTTCTCACAGGAAGTACCGCAGGATGAAGAAACCGCAAAAGTCCGTAAAGTCAAGAAAACTGCTCCTACCTACGAGACGCGTGTCGTCAAAGGCCGCGTTACAGACGCTGCCACAGGCGCACCGATGGGAGGTGTACGCATACAGGCCCTGGGTATGGACCACTACTCGACACTTACAAACGAAGACGGCTCGTATGAGGTAAAGATTCCCATCTTCCTAAATTCCGTATATGTATACGCACCTGAGTACAATCCTCTGCAGGTTGCTATCATAGAGAATGCCGACAATGACATAAAGATGATGTCTACGACGTTCAATGGATTCTATGGCGAAGGAACCGAGATTACGGCCAAGGGTTCGACCGTCCTGTCCGAGACAAGTTCCGTAACTGTCGAGACAGATATGATGAAAAAACTGGCAGGTGATATCAACATAGTGAAAAAGAACGGTCTTCCCGGCCAGGGTGTATACATGACAATCCGTGGAATAAACAGTATTAACTCCAGTGCCCAGCCTCTGGTCGTCCTGGACGGAAACATGATTGACATGCAGTATGACCGCACTGCACTGCACGAAGGTTACTTCAACAACGTACTTGCCAGCCTTGATCCTGAGACAATAGACAAGATTGAGGTCTTGAAGAACGGAACGGCACTGTACGGTGCGAAAGGTGCAAACGGTGTCATCCTTATCACGACGAAACGCGGCAAGAGTCAGGCCACACGCATCAACGCACGTATCTACGGAGGTGTAGAGCTTGTCCCGAACAAGGTTGAAGTAATGAACGGACCACAATACACCAATTACCTCAGCGACCTTATTCCCACAATCAAGGACATGAACAACTACGCGCTGAATTCATTCGTGTTCCTTGACCAGAGTCCTACCAACTTCTACCGTAATGTCTACAACAACAATACCAATTGGCAGAAGAACATGTACCGTGCCGCAGCATCGCAGAACTACAAGGTAAGTGTAGAAGGCGGCGACGACGTGGGTATGTATGCCCTCTCACTTGGCTATACAAGTGCCAAGAGTACGATGAAGGAGAACGACATGAGTCGCCTGAACCTCCGCTTCAACACAGACATCAAGATTGGCAGCAAGATTACCACATCACTGGACGTCAACTATAACCAGACATCATACAACATTCTGGATCAGGGATGGAGCGAGAGCTATACGAGCCAGAACATAGGGTCGGTAAACGTGCTGGGACTGGTTACGGCTCCGTTCATCAGCCCGTATTCATACTATGTAGACCAGACTGATCCTGCAAATGCGCAGCTGCTGCTGTCACAGGAATGGGCAGGCAAATATGCCTCGGAAATTACCGATGGCGACATATTCAGGAAGAACTACTACATCAAGGATCCGTTTGCCTTCACCAAGGAACTCAAGGAGGTAAACGAGGTTACACGCAATCCGTACTGGATTCTGGAGAACGGCCATGGCAAGAACAAGAACTATGCCGAGATGACAAATATCGGAATCAACGTAAGGCCCAAATACCAGATAAACAAACAATGGGCTGTGTCTGACCGTTTCAACTTTAACCTGAGCCGCAACAACGAGAAGTATTTCCTGCCGTCAAACGGTGCGACTCCATATGCACTCACCGACCTTGGCTCCATACACTCGGTACTGAAAAGCCAGTTCACAAAGCAGACCACGATAAACAATGACCTGCGCGTCGAATACAAGAACCAGTGGGGTGCACATACGTTTGCTGCTTTCGTAGGATGGCGCTTCAACAAGTATGACTACTCATATTCATACCTGAACGGCTACAACAACGAGAACGACAAGCTGCCTAACATATCAAAGAACATGCAGTTCGTAAGCTCCAGCGGCGTGAACGATGCATGGAAAGATATGGCATACTATATCGATGCAAGCTACAACTATGCAAACCGTTACTTTGTAAACGTCACGGCCAGCACACAGGCAAGCAGCCGCTTCGGCAAGAACACAAAGGATGGAATGCATGTCGCAGGTCTCAGCTGGGGATGGTTCCCCTCCCTGCAGCTTGGCTGGATCCTGACAAACGAAAAATGGTTCAAGCCAAAGGCTGACGGAGTCAACTACCTGAAGATGACTTTCGGAATTGAATCCAACGGCAACGACAACATCGACTACTATGCCGCCCGCACGTATTGGAGGACAGAACAGGTCTTCGAGAACGTGTTTGGCAAATACTTGTCGAATATTGCAAGCAGCTCACTACAGTGGGAGACTGTCCGCAAGATAAACTGGGCACTGGAAGGTTCGTTCCTGAACAACCGCCTGCAGGCACGCGTAGACCTGTTCTGGAACAAGACAAGCAACATGCTTACAATGCGCGACCTCTCTGACCAGTACTATCTGGCAGGCATATCCAAGTTCTGGACAAACGAAGGCACCATGACAAACAACGGTTTCGAAGCAAAGCTCAACGCAGCCCTCGTCAACACAAAGAACTGGAAGTGGGAAATGGGAGCCAGCGTCGGACATTACAACAACGTCATCACAGGACTTCCTGACTCGAAGGACAACACGATTGAATTGTGGACACGCGACCAGAACGGTGTAAAAGACGTCAAGACCGGTGAACTGCGCGGCTTCACGACCAGTGCATACGGAGACAACAATATACTCACGGCTGTAGGCTATGGCGCCGGTACATTCTACGGATGGGAAGTAAACCATAATACGGCTGGCGGTACAGGCGTGTTTGCCAGTGCAGAGGAAGCTGCCAACGCAGGGAAATACGGCAATCTCCGCTACTATACAGGCATCGCAGGACAATATCGTGAATTCGGTGCCGGAGACATGGCTTTTGTAGACCAGAACGGTGACGGCTGGATAGACGAGAGCGACAAGGTCGCCCTGGGAAATGCCATACCGGACATCTACGGCAACATCTTCACAAACGTAACATGGAAAGATCTCAGGCTTGACGTAATCTTCAAGTACAGCCTTGGTAACGACATCTACAACTATCAGCGTTCAATGCTTGAATCCGGCAACACTACATACAACCAGACGACGGCAATGGTTCGCCGCTGGACATACGACGGACAGATAACCGACGTACCTCGTGCATGCTACACCAACAGCGACAGCTACGTAGCCAACGAGCGTATGAGTTCACGTTGGATAGAAGACGGCAGCTACCTGAAGATGAAGAACCTTCGACTGACATATACAATTCCCTACCACAACAACTGGTTGCAGGGACTGAAGGTCTGGGGCGAAGCCAACGACGTATTCTGCCTGACCAAGTATCTGGGCACAGATCCTGAGACAAGCGCAAACAACCGTACACTTTATCAGGGAATAGACGTAGGCCGGATACCGAGCGGTCGCAGCTTCAACCTTGGTGTAACAATTAATCTGTAATGCATAATATGAAAACAAGATCCATTATAACCCTGCTCTGTCTGTGTATGGGACTGAGCATGGCCACCACTTCCTGCGAAGACATGATGAGTGCAGACAGCGAACGCTATTCATATAGCGTTGCCGGCGACACATTGTACTCATATTGGGGTATACTCAAGGGATTGCAGAACTTAGGAGAGCGCTACGTAATATTGGGAGAGTGCCGTGGAGACCTTGTAGACGGAACTCCAGACAACGGACAAAGCTTCGTCTCGGACAGCATCAATGCCATCCTGACTTTCGGACTTAACGGAGATACCGAGGGTATCAGGGACGGAGCCTGCCGCTACCTGAAAGTAAGCGACTACTATCAGGTCATCAACTCGTGCAATGCATACCTTGCAAGTGCCGACACACAGAAAAAGACGTCCGGCGGCATTAAGTACATGACACGCGAGGTTGCCCAGGTTCAGGCCATTCGTGCATGGGTGTACATGCAACTTGTAGTCAACTACGGTGACGTACCCTTCTATACAAAGCCGATGCTGTCTACCGATGACATAGAAAACTTCGATACGAAGAATGCGGAGAATCGCGTCAATGCAGGCAACCTGTACCAGAAACTTGAAGAAGACCTGATCAACGCATACAACGTAGAGATTACGCCAGCTCCGTATGGTGGCTTCCCGCAATACAACAAGTATGGATATACGACGACTGTCTGCGAGAGCACCAAGGCAATGTTCCCATGTGCGCTAGTACTTGCCGACCTGTACCTGATGGGAAACCAGTACGAGAAGGCAGCCCAGTACTACTACAACTACCTGTATGGTCAGTATGGCGGTGTCCTGCCGACCAACTACTACTCCATGGCGTATCGCGACCAGGGCGAAGAACTGCACGGTTATGTCATGGGGAGTATGCCATGGCGCGAGACAGGGCGTACCAACAAGAGCGAGGAAGCCGTTACGGCAATTCCGTCAAGCACCAACGGAATGTGGGGAACCGTACAGCGTGGCGTGAATGACCTGTTTGGATTCAAGGCGACTATCCGCCAGTCTACCGGCAAGGAGGACTCTGTCACGACAGCATCCATCACCCTTACACAGGATTGGGAACAGCAGTTGTCACCAAGTGCCGGATACGAGGAGCTTCGCAAGTCACAACAGTATGAGGCATACATCTGCTCTAACCTCAACGACATTGACGACATGACCAAGACAAGGCTTCAAGTGCTGGAAGACGTCGGCGATGCACGAGGTGTTCCCGGCGAATACGGACAAGGGTTCATAAGCCGCTATAACTCCGGAGACTACATTATCGGCACGACACAATACAAAACGTACGTAATGAAGCAGAATCCATTTGGTGCATTCTCGACCGTATATCCCCTGGTATACCGCAAGAGCCAGATATGGCTACGTTTCGCAGAAGCATTGAACCGCGCAGGATTCCCGGGATATGCCTTTGCGATCCTCAAGAACGGCCTGACCAAGAACAAGTATTGGCTACCAAGCAAGGAAAGCGATTTCCTGCCCAACAAGTATCTCATATACTATACATACGTAAATGATGAAAGCGAGACTGTAAGCATACCGTCAGATCCACAGGAAATAGCGGAATGCAAGATTACGAACATGGAAATTGACGAGGAAGCATACAAGGAAGGTATCGATGCCCTGAAACAATATGTCGAGGACAACGATTTGATTCCGGAAGGAAAGACCATCGAAGACCTGACGCTGACCAACGGTGGAATGGTCGAGGATGCCGGTTATGCCAATTACATGTCTGACGGGCCTGACTGCAACATAATATGCAACTATATCAGCCTTGACGAATACAACAGGACTCCGTCATGGCTAAACTTCCAAGACGAAAGTCGCTTTGCAGGAGTCAAGTCACTGCCCATCAACTTCTTTGTCAACTGGCCGCTTACACCCAGTGACATAATATTAACAACCCAATATCCGAAGGACGGTATGACAGACGGCGAATACATAGTGCGCGGCATTCACCAGAAAGGTTGCGGCCTGCTGAAATACAACGAGCGTAATTCTGTCTACAACTTCGTTGATCAGGTAAACCTCAAGCTTGAAGCTGCCGGCAAGTCACGTCTTACAAGAAGACAGATGTACGACAGGTCAAACCTTGCAGACGTACAGGAGGCAATCGAAGAGCTGATCGTCGACGAGGAAGCACTGGAACTCGCTTTCGAGGGCAGTCGTTTCTTTGACATACTGCGCGTATCACTGCACCGCGGCAACGGTACTCCTGACATGAACTTCATCAGGTCCAAGATTGCCAAGCGCGACGAAAGTGCAAGGACATGGGCCGGTAACCTTACGGAGAAGAACATATACCTCCCGCTGCCGGACAACAGCAACCGTTAACTCCCCCACCCTTCCTTTACAGGAACAGGGATAAAAGGACAGATCTCCGCATCACAGTATTCATGATGCGGGGATTTTTCTTTTTTTTATACACATGTTAAAAAAAAATCATTAACTTTGGAGCACGCAAACTACTACGTACCATTAAACTACCATAACATGAAGACCAAGACACTTCTGGTGATAATGCTGATGCCGATAACGACATTCGCCCAGACATTCACGTTGCACAACGAGGAACCGGACAACCCGGACAACGCCCCCTTGCCATGCCATCCGCTTCCTTCAGACAGGCAAGTAAAGTGGAACGA
>DFKL01000094.1 GCA_002373535.1 Prevotellaceae bacterium UBA3646
GCAGACGCGCGTCGAAGAGAAAGAGCGTGTCGTAATAAAAGACCCCATAACTGCAAAGACCGTACAGGAAGACCATGAGGCTGTCATGGCGGAAACCAGACAGAAAAACGAGGCAGAACCGTCTGTGACAAGCCATGACGCCAATATCTGCACCTCCGTATCATGCGACGGCATAGACTATGCCATGCTGGCATCGAACTGACAAACTCCCCGGCACGTATACATATATGCAACGACCCTGTTTTTAGGCTTTCCCGAATTCGGAAACAGCTAAAAACAGGGCCGACCTATGTGACGGACAGATCAAAAGCCGCTCACCCTGAGCCTACTTCTTCCTTGCCGTAGTCTTCCTGGCTACCGTAGTCTTCTTTTTCCTTGTCGTCTTTTGGGTAACGACAGCCTTCTTTGCCGTGGCAGGTGCCGATTTCTGAGCAGGAGCGACTATCGGTGGATTATAGTACTTGAGAGCCTCCGGCATAAGTTGCTGCAGGGCAGCTATACGTTTCTCGTTAGACGGATGGTCGCTGAACAGGTCGCTCTTGCCACTGCTGCCTGACTGCTGAGCCATGCGCTGCCAGAACGGTATTGCCTGCTGCGGGTCATAGCCTGCCATAGCAGCAAAAATAACGCCAAGATGATCGGCTTCGCTCTCATTGTCGCGTGAATACTTGAGGTTGGCAAACTTGAATCCTATCTTTCCTGCCATATCTATCAGGGAGACGGTACCGCTGCCCAGTCCCTTGGACTTTGCAACCTGAGATAGTACGGTGCCACCTATCTGTGCCGCGTATTGCTGGCGCATCTGCTTCGACAACTGCTCCGCCGAATGCTTGGCTACGGCATGGGCAATCTCGTGCCCCAGCACAATTGCCAGACCCGTCTCATCCTTGGTGAGAGGCAATATCCCCTCAAAAACGACAATCTTGCCCCCAGGCATACAGAATGCATTTGCCTGGTTGTCTGCAACCAGGTTGAACTCCCACTGGAAATTCTGCAGTTCGCTGGCATAGCCATTGTTCTTGAGATACGTCTCTACGGCCGTAGAAAGGCGCTGGCCTACGCGCTTCACCATCTCCGTGTTAGTCTTGTCGGAAGACAATTTTGCCCCCTTCATGTAGTCCTGATACTGCTGCGTACTGAGACTCAGGATCTGCGCATCATTTACAAGCAGGTTTGTCTTACGGCCTGTGATGGGCACGGTGTTGGTCGTTCCGCACGCAGTCACAAGTAACACAAGGGGGAGAATCAAAAGTTTTCTGATAGTTTTCATTAGCATATATATTTAGACTCAACTTTTCTACAAAATTACACATAAGAAAGCGTATAACAAAATAAATCCGCCGTTTTTTCCATAACGTCTGTTTTTGTACGCATGAGTGAGGTAGGAACATAGGGAAGAACGAAAAAAGCACGCCATTCAAACATCTCTTTATCCTTTCCGTCAAATCTTCGCAAAATGGTAAATCGCCAAATTATCAGATGAGCAGAGCCAATCTTGCTTGAGATATGACATAACAATGAGTAAATGCATTTGATATGAATCTATTTATCCCAACATTTATGCCTGTCTGCATCAGTGATTGGACGGATTACCCTGCAGGGATTGCCTACTGCCACGGAATTGTCGGGAATATCCTTTACCACGACACTGCCGCCGCCGATAACTACATTGGAACCGATGGTGACACCCGGCATCACTTGGACACCAGCACCTATCCACACATTGTCGCCCACGGTGACCGGATAGGCATACTCCAGTCCTTTGTTGCGCCGTTCAGAGTCAATAGGGTGTCCTGCCGTATGAAATCCGCAGTCCGGTCCTATAAAGACATTGTCGCCAAACGAGACCTTAGCCGCATCAAGGATTACAAGATTATGGTTCGAATAGAAGTTTTCTCCTATCTCGATGTTATAGCCGTAGTCGCACCAAAATGGTGCAGTAATCGTGAAAGATTCCTTTGTTCGTCCAAGCAGCCGGTGAATCAAAGCCTGCTGTCCATCCACGTCAGATGGACGCAGGTGATTGAAATCGTAGCAGAGTTCCTTGGCACGAGTACGTTCCGCTATCAGTTCCTTGTCATAGTTGGCATCGTAGGTTTTCCCTGCCAACATCTTTTCTTTTTCCGTCATGGTGCTATAAGTTGGTACATATCAATTGCAAAGACAGCTATTTATGGAATTGCGTCTGCCGGTTCTTCTGACAAGATGGCTTTATGATAGTCTATGCCTGCCTTGTGAGCCTGAGACATTTGCCGGTCCCGCGGGATGTGGAAGGTTCGCCCGTCCTTGCGGAACAGGGCTCCTGTCTGCTTGAAGCAGAAAGACACATCAGCCTTGACGCACTGCTGACGGATGCCAAGTACCCAGTCATAATCACAGACACGGGCATCGTGGCCGGATTCTCCACCGACCGTTACCTGTTCAACCCATGCACCAAGCCTGTCATGGAAGTCAATAGTACCTAAAAGCGGTTCACAGATGATAGCCTTGTGACAGATTGGCAACTCACGGAATACCTGCAGTCTTTCATCGGTTCTCCGCTGATTCTCCAGCGTACAGCAGATGGTGACGTTCTCATAGCCATCATCCCAATCCCCGGGCAAGCATTGCCTGATCCGTTCGGGTCGTTTCGTCACGATATAGAAATGCAGGTCGCTCCGTCTTTGTATCATCAGCCACGCCTCTTCGCGCCACTCATCGGCATCCTCGATGAAGAAATCTGATGTAAAGCACGTCCACATAAACGTGCCGGACGGCACCTTCCAGTTTCCGCTACGGTCGCGACGGACGGGGAGGTTGAACGATGCAGTCTTTGTCACGACATTGGTGTTCTTCTCAAACTCCGCATCGCGCCTGAACACATAGCAGTGCTGACAGCCCTCGCTCTTCCTATGACATCCGTGCCACAGGTTCCACAGCCTGCTCTCGCCCGTCTGTTTCCTGGCAGACTCAGACTGCCCTCGCTTACTCGCTGCCTTCCACATTTCACTCATTTCCGTCCGATCCGGTTTTTAATACCCCAAACCTTCACCGACAAGCACCACTACATGCCGTCCCTTGTTCCTGCTGTTCCTCAGGAAATGGACGTAACTGCAAATACTCTCCGGAGAGTTGCAGTTATGGCAGGTACCGTCAATTCTGCAAGGCGTGTTGATGTCGAACCGCTGGGCATTGATGGGTGATGCCGTGCTGCGTGCTCTGGCCAGTGCGGCCTCTACCGTCTGGGCCACTTTGTTGAGACCGATGACAAAGATAACCTTCTTCGGCCCCCATGTGATTGCTGCCACACGGTTGCCGTTGCCGTCGATATTCACGATGACACCGTCTTCCGATATAGCGTTGGCACTTGTCAGGTACACATCTGCCGAGAAAGCTTTGAGGTAGATTGCCTCCTTTTCCTCCGGGGTCTCTGCCAGGTCACGGTCAAGGACTTTGAGTGTACCCCTGCTTTTCAAAGCCTCCGGGATGCCCAGGTCGCGGACGGTAGCCGTTCCGCCCCATGTCACGGTGCTTCCGTCGGCAATGAGTTCCGAAACCTTCTTCACGGCCTCCTTGCCCGTAGGACAGTAGAAGGCTTCCATGTTGCGGCGGTTCAGGCTCTTTATTATCCGCTCTGCCAGTTTCTGATTTCTCTCTTCTTGTGGTGTAGTTGTAAGTATCATCTTCTAAAAACGCTTAAATATCTGTGCAAAATTAGCGATAATCGCTGAATTATGGCTAATTTTGCACCGTTTATTAGGAAAGTTTATGAAGAAGATATTGTTCCTGCACGGGTTCTTTGCCAGCGGGCAGTGCCAGCCAGCGTTGGCACTGAGGGAGGCTTTTGAGGGAAGGGCTGAGGTCGTTTCGCCAGACCTGCCTACGCATCCGAAGGAGGCTTTGGCTCTGATACGTGATTTGATTGACCGCGAACGGCCTGATGTATTGGTGGGTAATAGTTGCGGCTCGTTCTATGCACAGATGGTGGCTCCTGTCGTTGGGATTCCTGCCTTATTGGGCAATCCGCATTTCCGCATGACGGAGTTCCTGAGTGCGCGGATTGGACGGCACGAATACAAGTCGAAGCGGCTGGATGGCAAGCAGGAGTTTGTCATTGATGAGTCGTTGATTGCCGAATTTGCCGAGATGGAGGTTCACCAGTTTGACTGCCGTAACCCTTATTATAAAGATAAGGTATGGGGAATCTTCGGTGAACAGGACACATTGGCGAGGTTCGAGCCGTTGTTTCTGGAACACTACAACCGTTCGTTTCATTTCCCTGGTGCCCATACTCCGACGGCTGAAGAGGTAAAGACGTGGTATGTGCCTTTGGTGGAGAAACTGATGATGGAGTACCCTATAGCGAAGAAATCTTCATAAATAGACGTTTCCCATTAGGCTTTCGTTTCAAGCGGCTGTTTTTGCATTCTATGACTTTCTCTGCTCCTGCAGAGCCTTGCCTGCAGCCTTCATCCAACATGTCACCGTCTGCCCTGTCTGCTGCTTGAAAGCATTGCTGAAAGTGCGGTAATTGTGGAAACCGCTCTCCAAGGCTAACTGTTGGGCGGTGAAGGAATCCTGGGCAGTCACCGTCTCGCGATAGAGATTCATGAAGTGCTGGATGCGCAGGTTGTTGATGTAGGCATTGTATGTGATGCCCTGCTGAGAGAAATATTGGCTGAGATAGTAGCGGTTGGTACCTATCGCCTTGGCAAGTAGCACGGCAGTCAGGTCGTGCTGCAGATAGAGCTGTGTGTCTATGCAATGCCGCTGCAGCATGGGGCCGATGGTATCGGTGAGGTTTTGCGGTTTTGAGACGGCAGGGCTCTCGTGTGCTGTCCCCTCTGCACTTGAGAGTAGGGAAGGCTCAGCACCAGATACCGTATGGGAACTCAAGTCGCTTAGTGTCTCTACGCGCCACAAGAGAAAGCAGACGAGAATCATGCTGTTCAGCTGTGTGATGTATTTGTAGGCCACACCGTGAGGGTCTAATGTGTAGATGCCGAAAAACGACATGATGACTGCCAGCACCAAGAGGCTCTGCCATATCTCTTTGTGCTCCAGGTCGGCATAGTTGTCGCACAGCCAGCGCCCGTATCGTCGCACCTCACGAAC
>DFKL01000075.1 GCA_002373535.1 Prevotellaceae bacterium UBA3646
AAAGACAAGTACAGATACAGTTCAAACTGGCCGACGTACACCAGGTCCAGTTTGCGACGCTCTGCAACCAGTGGCCCACTGGCGAGATGCAGGTAGGCACCCAGATCAATTTCAACTCGGACACGGAAAAGCGCCTCGTACGCTGTCTGGCCAATATCGAATACAAGCTGAACGACATAACACAGCTGCTGCTCAGCGTAGAGACGATATTCGAATTTGAGCGCGACTCATGGAGTGCGATGTATGACCTGCAGAGCGACTCGTGGATTCTGCCATCCGGCCTGTTGCATCACATCACGGATCTGACGCTGGGAGCGGCACGCGGAATCCTCTCGGCACGCATGGACGATGCCGGTTTCCCACGTGTCATGCTTCCACTGGTAGACCCACGCCAGTTCATACGCGACAACCTCAGCTTCAGACGGGCAGGCACTACGCCCATAGCATCCACACCGCACGGCCAAGCATAGATGTCCAGACCCGACATACACCTCGACGTGCATACCCACACGATAGTCAGCGGGCATGCATTCAGCACCATACAGGAAATGGCACGCCGCGCAGCCGAGCTACGGCTTGACATCCTCGGCATCACAGAACATGCCCCCGGGATACCGGGAACATGCGACCCCATCTATTTCCGCAACATGCATGTCATTCCGCGCCAGATGTACGGAGTGAGACTGCTAATGGGAGCCGAGCTCAACATCCTGGACACACGCGGCACACTGGACCTGGACGAGAGCTACTACCGCATCCTGGACCTGCGTATAGCCGGCATACATTCCCTGTGCTGGACAGGGGGCACACGCGAGGAGAACACACAAGGCATGATCAATGCCATACGCAATCCGTGGATACAGATTATCTCACACCCCGGAGACGGCACTGCCGAACTGGACTTCCCGGGTATAGTCCGTGCAGCCGGTGAATCCAGGACGCTGCTGGAGATAAACAACAGCAGCCTCATCCCCTCGCGGGGCAAACTCCAAGCCACGCCCAACAACCTCGAAATACTGCGCCTCTGCCGCAAGGAAGGCATACCGGTCATACTCGGCAGCGACGCGCACATCTCCTTCTCCATCGCAGACTACCGGTACCTGTGGCCCTTGCTGGAGGAGACCGATTTCCCTGACGAGCTCATCATCAACTACCACCCAGATGCTTTCCTTGCGTACATTGGCTGACCTGATACTGCCACGCTACTGCATAGCATGCCGGTGCGAACTGCTCGGCAGCGAACGGCACCTCTGCAACCAATGCCAGCTCATGGTCAGCCCGATAGAATGGTCCAAGGCTGACGACAACACCCTCCTGCGCGCTCTGTGGGAGCGTAACGACGTCGAAGCCGGAGGCAGCACATTCTACTACAGACACGAGTCTCCCTTCCACAACATATTCGTCCTGCTCAAATACGCATCCCGTCCGGACATAGCCCGCGACCTGACACTCAGCACGTTTCACCTGTGGATGGAACGCGGCCTGACACACGGAGCAGACCTCGTCATACCTGTACCCCTGCACAGGGCCAGGCTCTGGCATCGGGGATACAACCAGGCAGAATGGGTAGCCCGCGGCGTTGCCGAAGCCAGTCGCCTGCCGCTGCGGACAGACATCCTCAGACGCACGCTGAACAATTCGACACAGACACACAAGAACCGCACACGGCGCATGACAGCAATGGTCGGTGCCTTTGAGGTGCACGGCGACACGGACCTCAACGACAAGACCATACTGCTCGTCGATGACATCATCACCACAGGAAGTACCATCGCAGACTGCATACGAGCCCTGCGCGAAAAATATCCACGCATAAACATCCGTGCCTATTCACTCGGCTGGAGCGGCAAATAGCAACCTGGCCAGCAACGGCAGGTGATCACTCACGCCACCAATGTAATGCACTCCGCCGTAGGTCCGCCGTGGCATCCTCCCATCCCGTGTCAGCAGGAAAGGGAAGCGACATTCCCTGGCAAGTCCGCGCACACAGTGATATAACGACGGACTCACCAGGATATGGTCCAGGTACCCCCATATTCCCCTGTAGCAGTACGTACCCCTCACACCACGCAGCCTGACCCTGTCCTGCTCCACGATGCTTACCAGCCCATCTCCCGTCTGCTCAAAGATCACGTCCCCAGGCTCTGCGTTGAAATCACCCATTACGACTATCTTGGGACAACTCGCGCACCCCGTCATCCTGCACCCTCCGCACACTCCTCCACAGGCTCTGTATACAGAATCCACCAGCCCCGACAAGGTCTCAGCAGCCAGCGCACGGTTACGCCGTGCCTCTGTACTGTTGTTCCTCCTGCTGGGAAAATGGACGGCAATCACATGCAGCGTATCCCCCGTAGGCAGCACCCCTGCCGCATACAATATGTCACGCGTAGCACGCAAGCCATGCAAGGCACTCGGAACCCGCACACCCCTGCTACGACAAAGAGCAAACTGCTCACGCCTGTACAGGATGGCTACGTCCGTGCCGCGCACGTCAGGACCGTCTGTGAGGACATATCCGTAGCCGGCTCTCCACAAAGCCGTCCTCCGGGTCAAGTCACGCAACACCGTATCGTTCTCCACCTCCTGCAAGGCAACGAGGTCTGGCAGATCCATGGCAGCGAGTGTCTGTGTAATGCTCCTCAGCTTACGCCAGTAGCGCCAGGTGTTCCACCTGCGCTCTGCCTGCGGCAGGAAATCCGTATCCCTCTTGCCCACGTCATGGCAAGTGTCAAACATATTCTCCACGTTCCACGTAGCGATGCGCATCCCCTGCGCAAGGCCCGTCAGGCAGAAAACACACAAAATGACAGCATACGAAAGGCCTCTCATATCCCCAAAGATAAGAAAAACATGGACCTCCACACCCGTTTGTCGCGTTTTTTTTATATTTTTGTACAGGATTATGCCCACCACCCACGGACATTCATACTACAAGACAAGACATGGCAGACAAAATCGAACAGCAGGAAGGTATCACACATCATCTCAACCAAATGTACCAGAACTGGTTTCTGGACTATGCCTCATACGTGATTTTGGAGCGTGCCGTGCCACATATCGTCGACGGACTCAAGCCTGTACAGCGACGCATCCTGCATTCGATGAAACGCATGGACGACGGACGATACAACAAAGTAGCCAACATCGTCGGCCACACCATGCAGTTCCACCCTCACGGCGACGCCAGCATCAAGGATGCTCTGGTACAGCTGGGGCAGAAAGACTTGCTCATAGACTGTCAGGGCAACTGGGGCAACATACTCACCGGGGACGATGCCGCCGCAGGCCGCTACATCGAGGCACGACTCTCCAAGTTTGCACTCGACACAGTATTCAACCCCAAGACCACCGAATGGAAGAAATCATACGACGGCCGCAACAACGAGCCAGTAGCCTTGCCTGTCAAGTTCCCCCTCCTCCTCGCCCAGGGTGCCGAAGGAATCGCCGTCGGCCTGTCATGCAAGATACTGCCGCACAACATCAATGAAATATGCGATGCCGCCATCAGCTACCTGCACGGCCAGGAGTTTCACCTGTACCCCGACTTCCCCACAGGCGGCTCTATAGACGTCTCACGCTACAACGACGGACAGCGCGGCGGCAGCGTACGTGTACGAGCCAAGATTGAGAAGCGCGACAACAAGACTCTCGCCATCACCGAGATACCCTTCGGCAAGACCACTGGTACAGCAAGCAAGCCTTCCACCTTCATCGACAGCATACTCAAAGCCTCAGAGAAGGGAAAGATCAAAGTCCGCAAGGTCGAAGACATGACTGCCGCCAGCGTAGAGATTCTCGTACACCTCACCCCCGGAGCCAGCAGCGACAAGACCATCGATGCCCTATACGCTTGCACCGACTGCGAAGTCAGCATTTCCCCCAACTGCTGCGTCATCGACCAGCGCAAGCCACAGTTCCTCACCGTCAGCGACGTCCTGCGCCGCTCCGTAGACAACACCTTGTCCCTCTTGCGCCAGGAACGCCTCATACGCAAGGGCGAGCTGCTCGAACAACTCCACTTCGCCAGTCTCGAGCAGATCTTCATCGAGGAACGCATATACAAGGACAAGAAGTTCGAGAATGCCAAGACCATGGACGAAGCATGCCAGTGGATAGACGAGCGTCTCACTCCATGGTATCCCCGTATGATACGCGAAGTCACCAAGGAAGACATCCTCCGCCTCATGGAGATCAAGATGGCGCGCATCCTCAAGTTCAACAAGGCAAAGGCCGAGGAGAACATCCTACACATCAAGGATGAGATACGCCAGATAGACAAGGATCTGTCCGACATGGTAGAAGTCACCTGCCAGTGGTTCCGCTTCATCAAGGACAAATATGGCAGCAGCTATCCACGCCGCACCGAGATAAAGAACTTCGACACCATAAGCGCAGCCACCGTCGTCGAAGCCAACGAGAAACTCTACATCAACCGCGAGGAAGGCTTCATCGGCACCAGCCTCAAGAAAGACGAGTTCATCTGCAACTGCTCAGACATAGACGACGTAATCATCTTCTACAAAGACGGAACATACAAAGTCTGCAAAGTCGCCGACAAGCTCTTCGTCGGAGAGACAGAGCGCTCCAAGGCCGAGAAACGCAAGGCAGAGATTATCCACGTCGCCATCTTCAAGAAAAACGACTCACGCACCATATACAATGCCGTATACCGCGACGGCAAGAACGGCAACTACTATGTCAAGCGCTTCAACGTCACCAGCATGACACGTGACCGCGAATACGACCTAACTCAAGGCACCCCTGCCTCACGCGTCCTATACTTCACAGCCAACACCAACGGCGAGGCCGAAGTCATCAAAGTCGTCCTAAAGCCCAATCCAAAGCTAAAGAAGGTCTTTTTCGACTACGACTTCTCACTCCTCGCCATCAAAGGCCGCGCCAGCATGGGCAACCTTCTCAGCAAGAACGAGATCTCACGCATCACCCTCAAGAGCCACGGCATCAGCACCCTCGGCGGACGCAAGGTATGGTTCGATCCCGACGTCAACCGCCTCAACTATGACGAGCTCGGCACCTACCTCGGCGAATTCCACAGTGACGACAAGATACTCGTCATCCTCAGCAACGGTGACTTCTACACCACCACCTTCGACGCCAACAACCACTTCGAGGACAACATCCTGCGCATCGAGAAATACGAGCCAGACAAGATCTGGACCGCAGTCCTCTTCGACCAGGACCAGAACGGCTACCCCTACATCAAGCGCTTCCCTCTCGACGCCACAGCCCGTCACCAGAACTGTCTCGGCGACAACCCTGCCAACACATTCATCCTGCTCACCGACACCCCGTGTCCGCGCATCCAGGTAACCATGGGCGGTGATGACGATTTCCGCGAACCCATCGAGCTGGAAGCCGACCAGTTCATCGGTGTCAAGAGTTTCAAGGCCAAAGGCAAGCGCATCACTACCTTCACAGTAGACTCCGTACGCGAGCTTCCCCCCACACATCAGCCTGCCCCACAGGAAGAAAATAATCCGGACCCGGCAGACCTGGCAGCCACAGCCGCCGACTCCCCGGATCCGGACGAAGGCAAAAGCCAGCAAGACGTAGCCGACGAAATCACAGGCCAGCTACACCTCTTCGACTGACTCCTTAATAATTATCAGCCCGCACCTCAAAGAAAGACTGCGGATGCGCACACGTCGGACACACTTCAGGAGCCTTCGTGCCCACCACGATATGTCCACAGTTACGGCACTCCCATACCTTCACCTCAGACTTCTCAAACACCTTGCTCGTCTCCACGTTCCTCAGCAAGGCACGGTAACGCTCCTCATGCCGTTTCTCAATAGCTGCCACCAGGCGGAATTTCGCAGCAAGCTCCGTAAATCCTTCTTCCTCGGCAGTCTTCGCAAAACCCTCGTACATATCCGTCCACTCATAGTTCTCCCCGTCTGCCGCAGCCGCCAGGTTGGCTGCCGTATCTCCAATACCCTCCAGCTCCTTGAACCACATCTTGGCATGCTCTTTCTCATTGTTAGCCGTTGCCTCGAATATAGCAGCAATCTGCTCAAAACCATCCTTCTTAGCACGCGACGCAAAATATGAATACTTGTTACGTGCCTGACTCTCACCAGCAAAAGCCGCCTCCAGATTCTTCTCCGTCTGCGTACCGGCATACTTGTTAGCCATAAATTCTTCAGTTTAGAAAATTAAACAATATAAAACAATTACACAACGTAAAAGTAGCACATTTTACTATTACACACAAACACGAGCAAAAACTTTTATACCCGCACACAAAATATAGGACAAATACCCGCCACAAATAGAAATATAACACTATATTTGTAATAATAACAAACCAAAAAATCAATACCAATATGAAGATTGACGAAGTAATGAGCCGTCTCCAGGCCCGACACCCCGGAGAGAAGGAATACCTCCAGGCCGTACACGAAGTTCTCATGTCCATACAGGACATCTACAACCAACATCCCGAATTTGAAAAAGCCCACCTCATCGAACGCCTCGTCGAGCCCGAGCGCATCATCATCTTCCGCGTCCCCTGGGTCGACGACCAAGGCCAGGTACAAGTCAACCTCGGCTACCGCGTCCAGTTCAACAGCGCCATAGGCCCCTACAAGGGCGGACTCCGCTTTCACGCCTCAGTCAACCTTTCCATCCTGAAGTTCCTTGGCTTCGAGCAGATCTTCAAGAATGCCCTTACCACCCTCCCCATGGGCGGCGGCAAAGGCGGCAGCGACTTCTCCCCACGCGGCAAGAGCGACGCAGAGATCATGCGCTTCTGCCAAGCCTTCATGAGCGAGCTATTCCGCTACGTAGGACCCGAAGTCGACGTACCAGCCGGTGATATCGGCGTCGGAGCACGCGAGATAGGATACCTCTTCGGTCAGTATAAGAAACTCACCCGCGACTTCTCTGGCGTCCTCACAGGCAAAAGCCTCGAATACGGCGGCTCCCTCATACGACCCGAAGCCACAGGCTACGGCGGCCTCTACTTCGTACAGGAGATGCTCGCCACCCACGGACATTCCCTCGCCGGCAAGCGCATCGCCATAAGCGGCTTTGGCAACGTCGCCTGGGGCGCAGCCAAGAAAGCCACCCAGCTCGGTGCAAAGGTCATCACCATCAGCGGCCCCGACGGCTACATACTCGACGAAGCCGGCCTCGACGACCAGAAGATAGACTACATGCTCGAGCTCCGCGCCAGCGGCAACGACATCTGCCAGCCATACGCCGACCAGTTCCCCGGCTCCCAGTTCATCCCAGGTCGCAAGCCATGGGAAGTCAAGTGCGACATCGCCCTGCCCTGCGCCACCCAAAACGAACTTGACGGCCAGGATGCCAAGACACTGATCGCCAATGGCTGCCTCTGCGTAGGCGAGATAAGCAACATGGGATGCACGCCCGAAGCCATCGACACCTTCCTGCAAGACAAAATGCTCTATGCCCCCGGCAAAGCCGTCAATGCAGGAGGCGTAGCCACCAGCGGCCTTGAAATGAGCCAGAATGCAATGCACCTCTCATGGAGCGCCGACGAAGTCGACAAGCGCCTACACCAGATAATGCACGGAATACACCAGCAATGCATACGCTACGGCAAGGAAGCCGACGGCTACATCAACTACGTCAAGGGCGCCAACATAGCAGGCTTCATGAAAGTCGCCCGCGCCATGATGGCCCAAGGCGTCGTCTGAGAGAACGCAAGAGGGAGTATGCGTGTAGAGACAAGGATGAGGGGTGTGGGACGACAAGACTACCGCTCAAAATGCTGGTAGTCCTTCACCCTCCTCCAGTCACCGCCCCATCTGAAGCCATGCTTCACGAACAACCTGTAGCACAGGTCTTTCCTGTCTATCAAATGTGCCATACGCCCACCACGTATGGCACATTTTCTTGCTACCTCAGTGTCGGGCGACACCATCACCACCCTACCCCTCGCATCAAGCCTGACATACGGATTATACAACGGATTCACATCCACCGCCAGCCCCATCGCATGCTTTGACAGCACCTTCGAGCCGGCCACACGACGGAAACAAAAACACGACGTATTGTTATCGCGCATCGAGCTCACGTCATCAGCCTCATACTCATCAATCAACACCATCCTCCCAATCCGATATCCATTCCTGTACAACTCACGGAAAATCTCCACTATATCCTCCGCTATCAACCTGTTGCACACCATCTCCCCACGATACACGCCACCGTCATACCCCACATACAACAGCCACACATACCTCAGATCACTCCGCGCCACCGTACAGTCCGCCGGAAACGAGCCTCCCATGCGCATACGCCCGAACACCACATCGTCAATCTCACGAAAGCCAAATGCCCCTGTCACGAAATCCTCCGTCAGCAACGATCCCTGCACTCGCGTACCAGCCTTCCAGTCGCCACCATACACTCCCAGGCACGACACTAAAAACGACACCGTCAGGAACAAACGGACCCTATCCCACACAACCATCATCGAACAACCCTTAACCTATAAGCCCTAAGCTCTAAACAATCCAATAATTTCTCTAAGCTAAAGGAAAATTCCCTAAGCTGTAAGCGTTATGCTTTATAGTGGCTATAAGCCCTAAGCTATCCAAAAAGTTATCCCAAAAATCTCTTTGCGTCCATCGCTGCACGGCAGCCACTCCCCGCGGCACTGACAGCCTGACGATAGACAGGATCCGCAACGTCGCCACACGCAAACACTCCCGGAATGTTCGTCTCCGTTCCAGGATGCTTAACCACGATATATCCCTCATCATCACACATCAGCGCCGGACGGAACAACTCACTGTTCGGATGATGCCCGATAGCCAGGAACAGACCCGATATGGCCAGTCTGGACGTCACGCCCCCAGACTCAATCACAGCCCCCTCGACACCATTCTCACCATACAAACCCCTCACCTGGCTGTTCCACAATATCTCGATATTTTCAGTATTGCGCACCTTCTGCTGCATCGCATCACTTGCACGCAGCACGTCACGCCTCACAATCATATACACCTTGTTGCACAGCGAAGCCAGATACTGAGCCTCCTCACACGCCGTGTCACCGCCACCCACTACAGCCACGTCCTTCTTCCTGTAGAAGAACCCGTCACACGTAGCACAAGCCGACACACCCATTCCTGCATACTTTCTCTCGTCATCAAGCCCCAGGTACTTCGCACTCGCACCCGTGGCGATAATCAACGTCTGCGTCTCAAATACCTCTGCGTCGTCCACAGTCACCCTATGCAACGAGCCCGCATCCTGTGCAAAGTCCACCCTCGTCACCACACCCTGCCTCACGTCGGCACCAAGACGCACAGCCTGGCGGCGCAAGTCCTCCATCAGCTCATCCCCCGTGATACCGTCTGGGTATCCCGGAAAATTCTCAATCTCCGTCGTCTGCGTCAGCTGACCACCCGGCAAGTTACCCTCAAAAAGAACAGGATTCAAGCCACTCCTCGAAGCATATATAGCCGCCGTAAACCCGGCAGGCCCGCTCCCTATAATCAAAGTCTTCACCTTCATATAGTACGCCTGATAAGACTCGAACTTACACGCCTCACGGCACCAGATCCTAAGTCTGGCGTGTCTACCAATTCCACCACAGGCGCATGGATAGCACTGCAAAGATAACACAATTCCACCACTCCACCAAACAAACACCAGCATTTTTAACACCAGCCAGCAACACTAAAACACTCTATAGGAATCCCCTACCCACAAAGCATTCGCAGACCAAACCCCAAAACAAATTGTCATTTTAGCAAAAAAATAATGCTTGACTGGCTTTATGCTAACACAGACGTACACAAGCAGGCAGCGGTACATTCACAGTCTAAACAAAGCAAGAAGACCCTCAAGTCTTGCGACTGAAGGGTCTCTTC
>DFKL01000180.1 GCA_002373535.1 Prevotellaceae bacterium UBA3646
TGATTACGGAAGTGGTCATCGGTATTGCCAAACATGATGTTGAATGCCACTCTGCGATAGAGCTCACGGAGATTTTGCCGTACAGCGGTACACCCATGAAGAAATAACAAACATTTTATCAAATGATCTGTTTAGACTACTCTTTTTGGGGCATTTTTCTATAGATACCTGCAATTTTATCGATTAACAATCGATGAGTACGTCTTCATAGGACCTCTTTATGAAATTTTATGGATGTAAATTTTACGACTATAAAATTTGCCTCATAAAAGACACATCAATTGTGTTATGGCATAATTGATATTGATAATTTGAGGCGAGAATTTGTTAAAAGACAAATATTTTTGCCTATGTGCTCATGTTTTTAGCAAAACATAATTCTGTTGAATTGCTTTTTGGCCAAAGATTTTCAAAAAATAATTTCCCTGCTTGCGTATTTAAATTTTAATATGTAATTTAGCACTCGTTTATTCAACATTACTTATTACCTATTACCATGAAACGAAGGGATTTGAAGAAAAGTATCAATTATCTGGCAGGTGAGTTGTTCGCCGAATGCATTGCTCTTACCGAATACGGCAATGTGGACGAGCATAACGTGTCTGCTGTCATGGAGAACATTCTCATGATGCAGGCCGACATGATTAGTCGTATCTCTCATGTCGAACCCGGATGTACGCGTTTGTTCTTCAGGAAGCTGCGCGAGGATCTTGCAGACCGGACCGAACAGATTATAGAGGACATCAAGGGCTTGGTATGACTCTCAGTCAAAGGATTTTGTTTCGCTGGCTTGGTTTCAGGACAGAGGTGACTGTACCTATGCCCAGGAAGTATGTCTTGGCTCTTGCTCCGCATACCAGCAACTGGGACTTTGTCATCGGAATACTTTATTCCAGTGCAGTGGGACTTGACTGTAACTTCCTGATGAAAAAGGAATGGTTCTTCTGGCCGTTGGGAATCATCATGCACAGAATTGGCGGAGTACCCGTATATAGGAACAAGAATATGGGTAGCACGGACATCCTTGCCAAAAAGGCTATGGACGATGACGAGTTTCATCTTTGCATAACACCGGAGGGGACACGCAAGGCCAATCGTGAATGGAAGCGTGGCTTCTACTATATTGCGCTGAAGGCCAATATCCCTATCTTGTTGTACGGCCTGGACTACAGACGCCGTCTGATAAAGTGTACCAAGATGTTTATCCCCACCGGGTGTATAGAAAAGGACATGTTGGAAATCAAGGAGTATTTCCGTGAGTTTGAGGGTCGTCATCCTGAGAAATTTGAGTATTAGAATGAGGCGTTTTGTTGCTTTTGGGTACCTGCTGCTGATATTCAGTTGCTGTCTCGCACAACCAGAGAAGACAATCCTTCGGGCTGTGAGTCCTTTTTTTGAGAAGTATAGCAATTCTGCCTATAACAATTCGGAAAGGATCAAGGTTGAGTCTGTAAGACTGGACAAGAGGACAAAACGTATAGATATCTTGATGAACGAGGTTTTTCTTGGACAGCCTTTCACATCGGAACTGGTTGACAGCATTTATGGCAGGGTAAGGACATATTTGCCTAAGCCGTATGCCGGATGGGGTCTCAGAATCATGGTTAACGGGTCTGCCATCGAGTTCCTCGTCCCTTATTCCCAACAGCACAGGCACGATTCCCTGCGGATATGGGGAGGTATCAGGTATACCGGCAATCCGTGGACTTTGAACCTTGACAGGCCGTTTGTTCCTAAGCATGGCTTGTCCGGCCGCCACATGTGTCTTTGGGCCAGTCATGGCAGGTACTATTCCATGAACAAGGGAAAATGGGTGTGGCAAAGGCCTCGGTTGTTTGATACCTGCGAAGACATTTTCACCCAGACCATAGTATTGCAGTATCTTATTCCTATGCTGGAAAATGCCGGTGCAGTGGTTTATACTCCGAGGGAACGCGACATACAATGGCGTGAACTGATTGTCGACAATGACAGAGACATCGTAGATGGAACCTATTCTGAGTATGACGGCAAGTATAGCTGGGAATACGCGGGTTATGGATTCAGCAAGGTGCGTATGACCTATGTTGACGGTCAGAATCCGTTTGTGGAGGGCACATGTCGGAAAGTGGTTGCACAAAACAGCCGTTCGTCCCTTTCTTTTGTCACCTGGACTCCCGATATCAAGGCCGATGGCAACTATGCCGTATATGTGTCATACAAGACTCTGCCGACCAGTGTTTCCGATGCTGTATACCATGTTCACCATAACGGCATTACGACCAGAGTGCGTGTCAATCAGCAAATTGGCGGTGGTACATGGGTCTACCTGGGCACATTTGACTTTGGTCGCGGTAGAGGCAGTGACAATTGTATAGTACTGACGAATCACAGTAATTACCGCGGCCATGTTACAGCCGATGCTGTCCGTTTGGGAGGCGGTGTAGGCAACATTGCACGCTGTGACACTACGGCAATATCTTCCGGAGACTCTGTCGCAAACGTGACATTGACTACCAGCGGCTTGCCAAGATTCCTGGAATGTTCACGCTACGCTATGCAGTGGAACGGCGCTCCGCGTCAGGTATATTCTGTCTTTAACGGCACTGATGACTACAAGGATGACCTGTATGCCCGCTCGTTAGGCGTAAACTATGTTTCCGGCGGTTCCGTCTTTGTTCCGTATGACACTATACCGGTCGCCGACGTTCCCGGTCTGAAGGTTCCGATAGACCTGTGTCTTGCCACACATAGTGATGCAGGGGTTAGGGACGACATGGATATAGTCGGGACTTTAGGCATATACACTTCACGCTTCTATGACGGCCGGCTGGCATCAGGGCTGACTCGTCTGACAAGCCGTGACCTGTCGGACATGGTAATGACTCAGTTTACATCGGACATGAGGCATTATCTTGGTAACTGGAGTCGTCGTCAGCTATATGACCGCAACTATTGCGAGACTCGTGAGCCTCAGATGCCGTCTATGATTCTTGAGACTCTGTCGCACCAGAACTTTGCCGATATGCTGGTCGGACACGATCCTGTTTGTAAGTTTGTCATGGCTCGTGCCGTCTACAAGGCATTGTTGCGATACGAGGGCATTATGCATGGCAGGAAGAAGGTTACTGTGCAACCGCTGCCGGTGAAGGGCGTTTGTGCCGTTTCCGACCCTCGGAGAAACAGAATACGTCTTTCATGGACTCCTGTCCTGGATTCGTTGGAGGAGAGTGCCAGTCCTTCAGGATATGTAGTTTATACCAGACGTGGTGCAGGCGGATGGGACAACGGCCGCGTGGTACGTGATACGCTCGAGGATATAGAGGCAGATGCAGGTGTGCTGTATCAGTTCCGCGTTTCTGCCCTGAACGATGGTGGTTGCAGCATGAAAAGTGCCGAGGTATGTGCACGTATACCAGAGAACCCGTCTGCTGGCAGCATAATGGTTATAAATGGCTTTGAACGCCTGGCTGGCCCTCAGCCTATAGTGAATGATTCGGTACGTACATTTGATGCAGGTGTCGATCCGGGCGTCGCATTTTACAATAATATATCAATATACGACCTGGACGGATTCCCTGCTGCGGGAAACACCTTTGACTACCCTACCCTGCACGCTTCTGATTTGCTCATGACGGACAGTAGCATGTGTGCAGGAAGGGACTTGGCCGTTTCGTCTTGTACGATGGATGCCGTTCCAAGACTGCCCTTGTCCGGATTTGACATGATAGACTTGATCTGTGGCGCTCAGCGGGCAGACGGATATAGTCACAGGATATACAAGACAATGCCCGGTTACATGCAGGATGCGTTGCGAAGGTATGCCGACGGTGGAGGACGTATGCTTATAAGCGGAGCATATATTGGTGAAGATATGCAAGATTCGCTTTCTGCGGTATTTGCAAGAGATGTCCTGAAATATGAATATGCAGGTGACGTCAGTACGGATTCGCTGTCAATCCCCCTTCCTACATCCATGGATTCCTTGCAGCTATGTTCCAAGGCCGGTGAATACAGTTATTCTACGGCTCGTGTCAATGTCATCAGACCGGTTTCCGGTGCAGAAGCAGTTTTAAGATACGATACAGAAGATACCGCGGCCGTCGGATACCGTGGCAGGGACTACAGAGTCCTGTCGTTCGGGTTTCCTTTGGAAACGGTCAGGGACAGCGGCAGGAGACGTTCATTGATTAATATTTCATATAATTATTTATGTACAAGATAATTTGCAACATGAAGGGCAGCCGTACCATGGCTGTTACGGAAGACAACCTCCTTGCGTTGGAGAAGTATAATCTGTTTGCAGATCTTGTGGACAGTAACGGAATTGTAGATGACGGAGTATTGGAGCGTCTGCAGTTTAACGTCCGTTCGCTAATGCAGTCTTCAAGCCATGACGTTGACCTGATATCCCTTGCTCAGGATATCATCTTCCATCCTAACATGAAAGCCCTTGCCCTTCATCAACTGATATTGTTGTATATAGATTGGCAGAAAGAGAAGGAAACGGAAAACACAGCTGAATAACATTTATATCGATACTGTCTTGGACTATAGATTGACAGACTGGCTTCCTACGACGAGGAAAGAGATGGATTTGCGCGGATGGGAAAGAGCAGACGTAATTTTGTTCTCGGCTGACGCATATGTGGATCATCCGTCGTTTGGTGCAGCAGTAGTTGGCCGTATTCTCGAGGCAGAGGGTCTGAGGGTCTGTATCGTTCCACAGCCTTCATGGCATGGAGACCTCAGGGATTTTAAGCGGCTGGGGCGTCCACGGCTGTTCTTCGGCGTCAGTCCTGGATGCATGGACTCTATGGTGAACAAGTACACGGCTGCCAAACGTCTCAGGCATGAGGATGCATATTCGCCAGACGGTCGTCACGACATGCGTCCGGAGTACCCTACTATCGTATATTCGGAATGTATCAGAAGACTTTTTCCCGATGTTCCTATCGTACTTGGAGGTATAGAGGCATCTTTGCGTCGTCTCATGCATTATGACTATTGGCAGGACAGGTTACGTCCGTCTGTTTTGTGTGATACGGATGCTGATTTGATTACGTATGGAATGGGTGACAAGGTCAACGTGGATCTTGCTCACAGGTTGATGGATATGCTTGATTCGTATGACGACAGCCTTGGTTACGACGAAACGACTGGTGAATCGCTGATTACGCGAGAGTCTTTCAGGAAGGCGATAGTTGATGACAACCCTTTGCTCCAGACTGTTGCTTTGCATGACACTGTCCATATTACGGATAGTGACATACTATTACATTCGTACGAGGATTGTCTTAAGGACCTGAAGCTGCATGCCGACAATTTCCGCCATATAGAGGAAGAAAGCAACAGCATACATGCACGCAGGCTGATTCAGAAGACCGGAGACAGGTACGTTGTCGTAAACCCTCCGTATCCGCCTCTTTCAACAGAGGAGATGGATTACAGTTTTGGACTTCCGTACACTCGCCTTCCACATCCGAAGTACAGAGGAAAACGCATCCCTGCATACGAGATGATTAAGTTCAGCGTCAATATCCATCGTGGATGTTTCGGCGGATGTGCATTCTGTACCATCAGTGCCCATCAAGGCAAGTTTGTCATGAACCGTAGCAAGGAGAGCATTATGATGGAAGTTGACAAAATAACATCCATGCCCGACTTTCACGGTACGCTGACTGATTTGGGAGGTCCAAGCGCAAATATGTATATGATGCATGGAAAAAACATGCACGCGTGTGAGAAATGCAAACGCCCCTCTTGTATATTTCCTGCAATATGTCCCAACATGAACGGCAACCATGCACCTCTTCTTGATATCTATCAGAGTGTCATGGCAAATCCCAAGGTAAGACACTGCTATATAGGAAGTGGTGTGCGATATGATATGCTGTTGCATGACTGGAAGGACGAGAATCTTAACCGGTCTGCGCGTGAGTATACAAGGCAGCTGATTCTGCATCATGTCTCAGGGAGATTGAAGGTTGCACCTGAACACACCGAGGACAATGTCCTGGATTTGATGCGTAAGCCTTCGTTCATGCAGTTCCATAGATTCAAGGCAATATTTGATTCTGTTTGTCGCAAGGCTGGCAGGAATCAGCAGATAATACCATATTTCATCTCATCACATCCGGGATGCAGGGAGTCGGATATGATCTCGTTAAGACGCAAGACCCGGGCTCTCGGTCTGATGACGGACCAGGTTCAGGACTTTACGCCGACACCCATGACAGTTGCTACTACGATATACGCTACAGGCTATAATCCCTATACGATGGAAAGGGTGTTCTGTGAGCATGATCCGAACAGGAAGAAGAGACAGAGAGAGTATTTTACCAAATAATAAATAACTAAATATCAAGTAATATGAATGAATGGTTTGAATGTAAGGTTCGCTATGACAAGCCGCAGGGAGATGGTACTATAAAGCAGTCGTCAGAGGTCTATCTGGTTGAGGCATTGAGCTTCTCGGAGGCAGAGGATTCGCTTGTGAAGGAACTGGAGCCATATATCAGCGGAGAGTTTATCGTCGATACGATGAAGCGAGCAAAATACGCTGAGATATTTACAAGCAAGGATGCTGCGAGTGACCGTTTCTTCCGTATTCGTGTCGGTTTTATTACGATTGACGAAAAGACTGAAAAGGAGAAATCTGTTAACTCATATTATCTGGTTCATGCAGTCGACGTAAAGAATGCGTTGGATACACTGACGGAGAATATGGCAGATACGTTAGGGGACTATCGTGTCGGGAATATTACAGAAACAAAGATTCTGGATATATTTTACCACAAGGCAAAATGATAGCAGATGCAATTAGGCGGATAGAATCCGAACTGCCCGAGGGTGTCAGCCTATGTGCGGTCAGCAAATATCATCCGGCTGAGATGATAATGCAGGCATATGGTTGCGGACAAAGAATATTCGGTGAAAGTCACGTTCAGGAGCTGATGAAGAAATACGAGGCGTTGCCAAAGGATATCAAGTGGCATTTCATTGGTCATCTTCAGACAAACAAGGTCAGATATATTGCACCGTTTGTCGATTTGATCCACTCTGTCGACAGCACGAGGCTTTTGTCCGAAATTAACAGGCAAGGCATAAAGCATGGCAGGAGGATTCCGTGCCTTTTACAGCTACATGTTGCACGCGAGGAAACTAAATTCGGTTTTACGGTCGACGAATTGAGGGAATTTATGCTCGACGGCCAGTGGCGCGACATGTCTGGGGTCGATTTGCAGGGAATAATGTGCATGGCAACCAATACGGACGACGCTGACCGTATTCTGGAGGACTTTCATAAGGCAAATGAGTTCTATAGGTTCTGCGAGGAATGTGCAGGAACACATTTCAAGATACGTTCCTGGGGGATGAGTGGTGACTATCATTTGGCAATACGCGAGGGCAGCAATCTTGTCCGCATTGGCACTATGATATTTGGCGAAAGAATATATTAATTTCGTGATATGGTGAGTATAACTTGATTTTTATGCACAGATTTAGTGTATTTGTGCAGAATTTTCGTATATTTGCAGCACTTCATTTATAAAAAAATTACAGGCATCATGCAATTACCACAAAGTTTTAATCAGGTTTTGGCAGACAGCATCCGTGAAAATTGGACCAGGAATTCCATGAGTGACTATGGAGAATTTACTTTCCAATATAAGGATGTAGCTCGTATAATAGAGAAAATTCATATTCTTTTTGAGGCTGCAGGAGTCAGGAAAGGTGACAAGATTGCCTTGTGCGGACGCAATCAGAGTCGCTGGGGTATCGCTTTTTTTGCAACGCTTACATATGGTGCTGTTGCTGTCCCTGTTTTGCATGAATTCCATCCGGAGCAGGTTCATCAGATCGTCAATCACTCAGAAGCAAGGCTTTTGTTTGTCGGTCAGCAGGTATGGAAGAAGATCAATGCTGACGAGATGCCAAATCTGGCAGGAATACTGAGTAACGAGGATTACAATGTGTTATTCGCGCGCACTCCGGAGATAAAAGAAGCACGCGAGAAACTGAATCTCCTGTTTGGCGAAAGGTATCCAGACAGTTTCCGTCCGGAAAACATCAGTTATCATAAAGATGAGCCGGAAGAGTTGGCTGTTATAAACTATACCAGCGGGACTACGAGTAATTCCAAGGGCGTGATGATTCCATACCGCGCTTTGTGGAGTAATACGCAGTTTGCTTATGAAGTGCTGGAGGATAAGCTTCTTCCTGGTGATGCCGTGCTTTCGATGTTGCCTATGGCACACATGTATGGAATGGCATTCGAGTTCTTGTTCGAGTTTACCAGGGGTATCCACATCAATTTCCTTACCAAGGTGCCAAGTCCCGTAATTCTCATGAAGGCATTGGCTGACATAAAGCCGGGAATACTTATTTGTGTGCCTTTGATAATTGAGAAGATAGTTCGCAAGGCTGTCCTTCCGAAGATCAAAGATCCCAAGGTTCGTTTGTTGATGAACCTGCCTGTTATTGGCGACCAGATAAAGAAGAAGATTTGCGAAGGTATGAAACAGGCCTTTGGCGGTCGCTATTACGAGGTGATTATTGGCGGAGCTGCATTAAATCAGGAAATAGAGGCTTTGCTAAAGGATGTTGGATTCAACTATACGATTGGCTATGGTGCGACAGAGTGTGCCCCGATTCTTGCTTACGAGGATTGGACCAGGTTTAGGCAGGGCAGCTGTGGTAAGGCTGCTCCGAGAATGGAGTTAAGGATAGACAGTCCCGACCCGGAAAATATCCCCGGCGAAATTCTTGCACGCGGCATGAATGTAATGCTCGGATACTACAAAAATCCGGAAGCGACCGCAGAAACATTGGTTGATGGCTGGTATCATACCGGTGATCTTGGCATAATAGATGCCGAAGGCAATGTCTTTATCAAGGGACGTAGCAAAAACATGCTTCTTGGTGCTAATGGCCAGAATATCTATCCTGAGGAGATTGAAGACAAGCTGTCAAGCCTGCCGATGGTTCAGGAATGTGTGGTTATTCAGAAGGGAGAAAAGATGTATGGCCTTGTATATCCGGATATGGAGCAGGCAAAGAAGCTCAATCTTGGCATGAATGAACTCAAGGCTATCATGGAGCAGAACCGTAAGGATCTGAATTTACAGATTCCGGCTTACGAGCAGCTGGCTGGAATACGTATCATGGAACATGAGTTTGAAAAGACTCCCAAGAGGAGTATTAAGAGATTCCTTTACAAGGATGCCGAGATCTAAAGGATTGGACTTCTGTTACTTCAACAAACACACCGAAACTGATGACAATAGAGTCTTCTTTCAATGCAAATCTTGAAAAAAGCATACGGGAACACTGGCGAATAGCATCCCTTTCTGACTATGGTAGCATAACGCTGCAATATAGTGACGTTGCAGAAGAGATTGCCAAGTTGCATATACTGTTTCGCGAAGCAGGTATCGTTAAAGGCGACAGGATTGCAATATGTGGCCGCAATATGAGCCGATGGGCTGTTTCTTTCCTTGCGGCAATCACCTGTGGTGCAGTTGCAGTCCCGATACTACATGACTTTCATCCGGAACAAATTCATCAGTTGGTAAACCATTGTGAAGCGAAATTGCTGTTTGTAGGCGACAGGCTTTGGGACAAGTTGGACGTAGGCCAAATGGAAGGGCTTGAGGGAGTCATCCGTATATCCGACTACTCATTGCTGTCATGTCGTAATGCAGGCCTGAAGAAAGCTGCCGCCAGTCTGAATCGCCTCTTTGGCGAAGAATACCCGGATAGCTTCTCTGCAAATGATATAGAATATTATCAGGACAGCCCGGAGGAACTTGCGATAATCAACTATACAAGCGGTACGACCAGTAATCCCAAAGGCGTAATGATTCCATATCGCGCATTGGTGGGAAACATGCTATGTGCACAGGAGTTGCTGACTACACATGCAAAAGTCGGTGACAGCATTCTCTCTATGCTTCCTATGGCACATACATTTGGCATGTCGTTCGAGTTCCTCTACGAATTTATAATAGGTGTTCACGTCCATTTCCTGACACGTGTCCCGACACCTACCGTCTTGCTGAAGGCTCTCAAGGATATACGTCCCGTCTGCCTTGTCTGTGTTCCCTTGATTATTGAAAAGGTCGTTCGCAAGGCAGTGATGAAGAAAATGGAGGATCCCAAAGTAAGGCTTTTGATGAAAATGCCTGTTGTAGGCCGTAAGTTAAGGCAACGTATCTGCGAGGGTATTAAGGAAGCATTCGGCGGAAACTTTTATGAGGTCGTGATTGGAGGAGCGGCGCTTAATCAAGAGGTTGAGAAACTGTTGCATGACATCGGTTTCAACTATACTGTCGGCTATGGAGCCACAGAGTGCTCGCCGCTTATTGCGTGTCAGGATTGGCAATCATTCTCCCAAGGCAGTTGCGGACGATGCGTAAATCGTATGGAATTAAGGATTGACAGTCGTAATCCTTATGATATTCCTGGCGAAATTATTGTCAGGGGACAGAATCTGATGTTGGGATATTACAAGAATCCGGAAGCTACTAAGGAAGCAATCATCGACGGGTGGTATCATACAGGCGACTTAGGCATAGTCGATCGCCAGGGTAATCTTTTTATCAAGGGACGTCTCAAGAATCTGCTGCTCTCAGGCAATGGACAGAATATATACCCCGAGGAAATTGAAGACAAGCTGCAGAATATGCCTCTTGTCAATGAATGTATCGTAATACAACGTGCCGACAAGCTATATGGGTTGGTATATCCGGATATTGACGAAGTCAGGAGACGTAATTTAAAGATTTCTGATATCAATGCCATCATGGAGGAAAACCGTAAGGTGCTGAATTCCCATTTGCCTTCTTACGAGCAACTTTCAGGAATCGGCATACGTAGCGAGGAATTCCAGAAGACGCCCAAACGCTCAATAATGCGTTATCTTTACAAATAATATAAATGAAGAATATTCGCAACTTTTGTATAATAGCACATATAGATCATGGCAAGTCTACCTTGGCTGATCGTCTGTTGGAGATTACGCAGACAATCAAGGTCACCCAGGGCCAGATGCTTGACGACATGGAACTGGAGCAGGAACGAGGTATAACGATAAAGAGTCACGCCATACAGATGGAGTACGATTATACTCCGGGCACAGAAAGCGGACAGCCACTCATTGGCAGGCCGTGTGACAAGGGACGTTATATTCTCAACCTGATCGATACGCCGGGACACGTAGACTTCAGTTATGAAGTAAGCCGGAGCATAGCTGCTTGCGAGGGAGCATTGCTTGTCGTGGACGCCACCCAGGGTGTGCAGGCCCAGACCATC
>DFKL01000095.1 GCA_002373535.1 Prevotellaceae bacterium UBA3646
ATATAAGAACCATATAAGAACCATATAAGAACGATATAAGAAATAAAAATTAGTACGTCATAAATCTGCGTTATCTGCCATATCTGCGTTATCTGCGGGAAGTTCTTCTCGGCTTCCACCCCTCCCAAATCAGCGCCTTCGGCGCATAAATATTCCCTTTTTCGCTGCCTTTAACATCAATTAACTAAATGGGGGGGGGGTGATTAAGAATTCTTAGTATCTTTGCCGGCGAAAGCGCATAATCTTTCGCGCGGCTAAAGATGCCCGCATCATATTGGTACGACGATTTAAATATCCAATATAAACGACTATGAAAAAACTACTCACTCTTTTCACGATGCTATTACTATGCATCGCGAGCACATGGGCACAGTACTACAAGCCGGTCCGTCGTGTCACGACGTTCGAGTCAGGCAAGTCGTACATGCTCTACAACACCACCTTAAACGGCACTCAAGACCGAACAGGTTTCATCTACGTAGACGCCGGCAATGCTATGCAGAAGAATATAGGAACCCGCCGTAATCCCAAGCAGTTTACGACGGCCAGTACTGCATACCTGTGGCGTGTCACTACAGGCTCAGACAACCAGGTCGCTCTCTGGAACGTATCGAACAACAAGTATTACGGATGGGAACTTAACGCCAACGCAGAAGATCCCGGCAACCTCTATCTCTATCAGTGGGGGACGTTGCCTGCCAAGCAGCCAAATGTAAATTCCCAGAACGAAGACGACCCGACACAGAGTACTGCAAGCGCCGCTATCACTTTCGCAGGCAACAAGGTATTCTTAATCGGAGGCACAGGTGACGGAGATAAATACTGGAACGGCAATCCCGGTGACATCGTTAAGTGGTCCACCGGTCACCCCTTTGCCTTTTACGAGGTAGAGACCATAGACATACCGAGCGGCTACAACGTATACACGGGAGCAAGCACCACGCTCAACGAGAGCGGATGGAAGACCGAGTCAAACTGGAGCCTCACCGACAGCTGGAATGTAGGCCCTGGCTACAGCAATTCCAATATGTTCTCTCCCATATACCTGAACGGCGTCACGGCCTCGGGCATATCATTTGAGGGATGGAACCTTTGCATCAAGCTCGTTAACTCCTCCCTTACTGCAACGACCAATAAATTACAGACAGGCGCTAGCAGTAGTAGTGTCACAAAGTTTGACGTTGACCGTACGTCAGCACTCGATCTTACGATGTCAGGTACCAACGGAGACCCCCGTCTTCATACCTTTAATATAGACGGCAGCCTGACAATCAAGACAAATGCAAATCACTTTACCGGCAGCAGCACCAACATCGTCAATCTCGGAACTACCGGCAGCTTCACCTTCAAGGCCGATGCAGCCGTGACTATCGGCAACAGCGCACCCTTCACGCTCAATGCTACTCTGTCGGATCCCTCTGCAGAGAATACCGAAGAGTATCGCATCCTGGCCACGTTTACCAAAGTGACCGTATCGAGCCTCACCGTCAACGTCAGCGGCCCGAATGGCTGGACACGGGTAGACAGTCGTGAAGCCCTCAAGACACAGACATCAAATGGCAAGTACTACTATGTAGACCAGGCCTCCACCGGCGTAACCGTGTACACCTACGTTGCCAACAGCGACAGGGTATACACCGTTACCTCCGACGCTACACTCAGCCAGATAGATTCCTATGACAATTACGATAGATTCATCGTCAATTCCGGTGTGACCCTTACCGTCGATGTAGAAAACTTCGACCTCACTAAGATAGAAGGTGCCGGCAACATCGTCCTTGCCGCAAGCACGTCGCTCACCGGCAACAAGAGCACAGCCGTCACAGGCCGGCTCACCGTCAATTCCGGAGTGACCCTCACCATAGGCGGCGGTGATACCCAGACCAATTCCGTGTCCAGCTTCACCGGCATCGACCTTTTGGGTACTATCAAGAATAACAACAGCACCACGACCCTCAACAACGTCACAGTACCTGCAGACGCCACAGGCATCATCTACTCCTACGACATGGGCAGTGCCGCCGACGGATTCCGTCTTGCAGGCACTACGACCGTCGAGGGAACCCTCTATGTCTGCAACCGATGGAACTTCCAGATGAAGGTAGACCAGCTCACCGGCAGCGGCACATGGACCATCTGTGGAACCACAGGTAGCGACTTCAATGCCAGCGGCACGTCCAGCAGCGAGGCTGCAACCATCAACGTGGCCGATTCTCCCTCTTTCACAGGCACTGTTAACATGAACAGCACGAATGCCACTACCAATGTCAACGGAACCCTTCAGGCAAACACCATAGCAGGGTCAGGTAAGCTGGCGGGTACCGGTACGCTACGGTTACTTACTTTCCCCACCTCGTCTGCACCCAATGTGACAGGCTGGACAGGAACGGTCCTGTTGCCGGAAGCAGGTAACAAGGGCAACCTTACCGCAATCTTCAATGCCTGGGGCAATGCCAACTCGACCATACAGCTTAATAGTGTCACAGGATATTTCAACGATTCCCAAACGGTAAATCCTACGTTGGACATCCTCTCCGGCGCTACCGTCACCGTCAACAATGGCTCCAGCAACAAAACCCCTGTACTTGCCAAGGTGACAGGTGCCGGCACATTGGCCCAGACATGGGGCAGTGGTTCGAACTATACGCTCAAGATAGCGACGCTCACCGGCTTTACCGGTACGTTGCGAGGCACCAACAAGACTATCGCTGTCGACAAGCTCGTCCTTGCGACGGCACCGAAATCAGACAGCGAGACACTGCTTATCAGTAAGTCCGGTACAGTGACATTGACCAACATCTATGTCGGCACAGAAAACATCACCGGTGGTGTTACGATGGACACACGTGACGACGGAATCTATTCCACCGCCTACGATCCTGTTGCAGCAAAGGCCGCCGTGGCTATGTCAATACTCCAACCTTATATAAATGCAAATGCCATCGGCACCGGTATAGGACAGTACACGGTGACCATGGTAGACGGCGGCACAGTTCTCAGCAACCTTGCTGAAATCCAGACAGACATCAACTCCAGGACTACGCTGGCAGACTGGGAGAATGTACATATCACCTTCACTATCAACCAGCCCCAGGTAGGCCAAACCTATGCATTCAAGGGAGCCGCCGACAGCCATCAGTACATGATTGGCCAGTCCTCTACTGTCGAAGGCAAGACCAACCGCCTGGCACTGACGGCGACCCCCACCGGCAACAGCCATGTCTTCACGCTCCTCGAGGGAAACAAGCTTCAGTCCTATTCCTCCGGACAATACCTTGTCTCGACGGGCGAGAATACAAAAGGATACCTTAATGTCGGAGACGAGGCAAATGCCGTTTCATTCGAGTTCGTAGCCTCCGAGTCGCAGATTGGAGCATACCAGCTCAAATACACATACAGCACC
>DFKL01000006.1:0-3235 GCA_002373535.1 Prevotellaceae bacterium UBA3646
GACATGGGACGACCACGACCGCAGCAACAGATACACCTGTCGTGATTTCGGGCAGAACTACCTGCAGTCCTTGGAGAAAGGCACATACCCCATCATCTTCACCAACGGAGACAACGACACCTTCCCCCTGTGGTACTGTCAGGAGACCGAAGGCTTCCGCACCGATGCACGTGTATGCAACCTCTCCTATCTGCAGACAGACTGGTACATAGACCAGATGAAGCGTCCAGCCTACGACTCCCCCTCAGTACCAATATCCTGGAAGCGAATCCAGTACGTATCAGGGACACGCGAGGGAGTTTCGGTACGTCCCGGTACCATAGAGCAAGTCATGGAATACTACAAGGACGACCCCGTCACGCAGCGCCAGCTTCTCGGCGACAATCCCTACGAGCTCAGGAACATCATCGACAAGTGGATACTTAACGACAATCCCGACTTCCAGATCATACCAACCGACTCGATCGTCATCACCGTAGACAAGGAGGCCGTCCGCCGTAGCGGAATGATGATAGCCGACGACTCCATACCTGATGTCATGCACATCAGCCTCAAGGGAAAACGCGCCGTATACAAGAGCGAGCTCATGATCTACGAGATGCTCTGCCGCACCAACTGGACCCGTCCGCTCTACGTGGCATGCACCGTGGCAGCCGACAATTACGGATCCCTTGGCGACAACTTCGTCCGTGAAGGTCTCGTAGACCGCATAACACCGTTCAACACGGCACGCAGCGGACACAACATAGACACACGCCGTATGTACGACAACGTCATGACCAAATTCCGCTTTGGCGGGATCGACAACCCCGACATATACCTCGACGAGACCGTCACGCGCATGTGCTATACTCACCGTCGTCTCTTCGCAACCCTTGCCAAGCAACTGCTTGCCGAAGGGGCAGACCGTCTCGCCCTCAAGGTATTACAGCGTGCCGCCCGGGTAATCCCATCCACTACCGTTCCACACAACTATGCGAGCGGCAGCATGGATCTAGCCAACTCATGGCTTGTACTCGGACATAAGGCCGAGGCCGAAAAGATAATACTAGTCCTCGCCCGTAATGCCGCGGAGTATCTGGAATGGTACGCAAACCTCAGTCCGCGGATGCGCATCCTGTCACAGAACGAGATCCTGTACAACCTCTATCAGCTCAACAACATCGTCGAAGCCCTCAGGGGAGCAGATTCTGCCCAAACCGGCGAGTACGCGAAGAAACTGGACACATACACCGGAATCTTCCAGAACCTCCTCTATGAGCATTGAACAGCCACCAGCCATCATGCGGTGGCTATATCCGCAAGCCATCTGGCGGATGGATCCGCGTCAAAGGTCAGTATACCTGACTTTTGACGACGGGCCACTGCCCGAGACGACTCCCTACATCCTCGACACCCTTGCCCTCTACGGCGTACACGCCACCTTCTTCATGGTTGGCGAGAATGCCGCCCGATACCCGCAACTGCTGGCCGCTGTCAGGCAGCAAGGTCACAGGACAGGCAATCACACCTACAACCACATATCAGGCTGCCGTCACTACGCGTCAGACTACCTCGCCAACACCGACAAGGCGGAAACCATCCTGCGCACCCGCAGGCTCTTTCGTCCGCCCCACGGATGGATGACACCGCCACAATACCATGCCCTGCTACGCGCCACATACACAATCGTCATGTGGGACCTTGTCACCAGGGACTACAGCAACGACCTCACCCCCGCGGACATCTTCGGCAACGTCCGTCGATACACACGCCCGGGCAGTATCGTCACCTTTCACGACAGCCTGCGCAGCATAGACAAGCTACACACTGCACTCCCCCAGGCCATCCGATGGCTTCTGGACCAGGGATACAGTTTCAAGACCTTTGACTGACCCCCGTATACCAAATACATATATATGCTCAAACCCTACCACACTCACGCTACCCTCGAGGCAGGCTGCGACGAAGCCGGACGTGGATGCCTTGCAGGCCCCGTCTTCGCAGCGGCAGTCATCCTCCCCGCCGATATCAGCCAGAAAAGCCCCGAGTTGGCCCAGGGACTCAATGACTCCAAGCAACTCAGCGAGAAAAAACGCAACGCACTGCGCCGGCTCATCGAGCACCACGCCCTCGCATGGGCAGTAAGCCAGATGGACAACCACCAGATAGACCGGTACAACATCCTCCGCTCCAGCATCATGTCCATGCACCATGCCCTCGACCAGCTCACCCACATCCCCCTCCATGTCATAGTAGACGGCAACCGCTTCATGCCATGGACCCCGCCACATGCGAAGACCCCCGTCCCCTACACGACCATAGTCAAGGGCGATGCCAGCTATATGAGCATAGCCGCCGCCAGCATCCTCGCCAAGACCTACCGCGACGACTACATGTACCACATACACCAGGAATACCCCATGTACCATTGGGACGACAACAAAGGCTATCCCACCCAGGCACACCGACAGGCAATCCGCCTGTACGGTCCGACCCCGTACCACCGCATGACCTTCAACCTTTTAGGCGAAAGCCCCCAGCTCCAGTTCGATTTCGGCCGGTAGTCCGTGAGACATAGGGAAACGGTCTGGTGTTAAAAACAGTTAATTTTCTTTAGGCGCCTACGAATGTGACAGGCATCAGACACAAACGCCCCATATCTTTGCATCGGAAACGAAAAAAACACTTACGACTATGAAGACACAAGTCCTGAATCCAGCAAAGGTAAGCCCGACCACCGGCATGTCCGTCCGCGACCAAATCCTCACCAGCCGCGCCCTCACGACCCTTTCATCCGTCATCAGCAAAATACTGGACGAAGAAATCAGCCCCCGACAGTCACTCAGCATACTCAACGTTGCTCTATCATTCACCATGCTGCTCCTGCTCTCAGGCAGCGGACTGCCAGTATTGTGCACCATGTTCCTGTGGTTCGCGGCATCAGTATATCAATGCCTCAGTTCGGGCATTTCATGCACCGACCGATAAAAAACCCATACATAACACATATTATTGGATAATATTGTGTAACTTTGCCATGAAAATGACAAACAAAAACAAAACAAACTATGGCAAAGAAAGCAATATTGGTAATCCTCGACGGATGGGGCATTGGCAATAAAGGAAAAGGCGACGTAATCTACAACACCCCCACACCCTATATAGACAGCCTGTGGCAGCAATATCCCTGCAGCCAGCTCCAGGCCAGCGGCGAGAACGTCGGCCTGCCAGACGGACAGATGGGCAACTCCGA
>DFKL01000006.1:3302-3462 GCA_002373535.1 Prevotellaceae bacterium UBA3646
ACATCGGCGCCGGCCGCATCGTATACCAAGACCTCGTCAAGATCAATCGTGCCTGCGCTGACGGCAGTATCATGCAGAACAAGGAAATCATCTCCGCCTACCAGTACGCCGTCAAGAATGCCAAGAACGTCCACCTCATGGGACTCACCTCCGACGGAGG
>DFKL01000101.1:0-1693 GCA_002373535.1 Prevotellaceae bacterium UBA3646
AGAGAGCGGCTGCCAACTCTCTGCGTGCTTACATAACACATCATCCTGCTGTCAAATCCATGTCAGCCCCGATATGTCAATATGCAAATATAGCACATTTGGCAGAAAAAGTCAAGAGAGAGACAAACTTTTTTCTCGAAATTCGTCTTTTCCAGCCAAAACCGACGAATATGCGGCTTTATTTAGGAAATATGGATTATTTGGGCTATCTTTGTGAAATATTACGGCGTTTACGCGCGTTATATACACATGTAAAGAAAATCACAACCGAAACTGATATGAAGAACAGAATCCTCGCTTTGACTGCCGTGCTGACCATGTGCATTGCCGGCTATGCCCAAAGCTCAATGACTGACGACCAGGTGATGCAATACATCATTAAGGAAGCAGAAAAGGGCACCTCCCAGCAGAAAATCGTGACCAGCCTGATAAAGAACGGCGTGACCACCACCCAGCTGCAGCGTGTCCGCCGTAAGGCCGAGCAGCAAAAGCGCAAAATCGAGAAGGAGAAGAAGGAGAAAGAAAAGAATAACAACGAGATCGAAGACGGCATGTACGTCAATCCTACCGCCCGCAGGAACGAGGAAGTACGGGGCACCACCAGGAACGAGAATCTGGCATCCTATGCCAATGACCATGACATAGGGGACTACGTAGAACCCGACTCTGACGCGCTGTACCACGACAGGCGCGTCGTCTTCGGCCGCAACATCTTCAGCACCAAGGACCTTACGTTCCAGCCATCGGCCAACATCGCGACGCCGGCCAGCTACACGATGGGACCCGGCGACCAGGTCTCGATAAATATATGGGGAGCCAGCCAGGCAACCATAGAAGGCACCGTCAACAGCGACGGCTATCTGGTCATCGAAGGCATAGGACCCGTCAAACTTGCCGGACTGAGCGTGAACCAGGCCAAGGCCGCCCTGCGCAAGAGACTGGGCGCACGCTACACGGACAGCCATATAGACATGTCGCTGACCGACTCGCGCAGCATCCAGGTACAGGTGATGGGCGAGGTCAGGCACCCCGGGAGCTACACACTCTCAGGCCTGTCCAGCGCGTTCAATGCACTGTACATGGCAGGCGGCATAAGCGACATCGGCACCCTTCGCGACATTCATGTATATCGCAACGGCCACAGGATAGCCACCATCGACGTCTATGACTACATCCTTAACGGCAATGTCCGCGGCAACGTCCACCTGCAGGACAACGACGTAATCGTAGTCGGAGCATACGACTGCCTGGTACAGGTGAAGGGCAATGTGAAACGCCCCATGTGGTATGAGATGAAGAAGACAGAGACCGTACGTGACGTCCTGGACTATAGCGGAGGTTTTGCCGGCAATGCATATACCAAGAGCGTACGACTCTTGCGCAAGGCCGGCTCAGAGAACAGCATCCATACCATTGACGAATTCCAGATGCGTGCCTTTACCCTGGCCGACGAGGACGTGGTGGAAGTCGACAGCACGCGTACCCGCTACAGCAACATAGTGGAGGTGCGCGGTGCCGTGAAGCATGCCGGACGGTTCGAGCTGGGCAACAACATCCAGACGGTACGCGAATTGATGCTGGCAGCCGAGGGCCTGCGCGAGGACGCCTACCAGGAACGCGCCATAATGCACCGCGAGAAGGAAGACCTGACACTGGAGATGGTCAGCGTGGACATACCAGGCATCATGGCGGG
>DFKL01000101.1:1767-23300 GCA_002373535.1 Prevotellaceae bacterium UBA3646
GACATCCCGCTGAGGAACAACGACGTGCTCTTCATCCCGAGCCGTACCGAGATGCTCGGCGACCGCACTATTGAAGTCAGCGGAGAAGTCACATATCCCGGAGTCTACCCCTTTGCAGAAAACACGACTATTCAGGACATACTGCTGGAAGCAGGCGGATTGACGGAAGCAGCAAGCCTGGCACGCGTCGACATATTCAGGAGAGTGCGCGATGCCAAGGCCGTGGAGACCAAAGGTCAGAGCGCCGAGCACTTTGCCTTCAGCCTGAACGAGAAATACGACATCAACGGAGACACCACATTCTACCTTAGGCCCTATGACGTAGTGGTCATACGCAAGAGCCCTGCATACGAGGAGCAGCAGACAGTCCAGGTGCGTGGCGAGGTGGCATTCCAGGGAGATTATTCGATGACGAGCAAGAACTACCGCCTGTCCGACCTGATCAAGGCGAGCGGAGGCCTGACATCCATGGCATACAGCAACGGAGCACATCTGACACGTGTCATGACCAAGGAAGAGATAGAACAGCGCGACGAGGCCAACCGCAAGGCACTGATACAGCTGTACGAGGACGGCCTTAAGGAAGGCAAGGACATGAACATGCAGATTGCCGACTCCCTGTTCAACCTGAAGAAGAACACGAAATACACCTTCCCCGTGGCAATCGACCTGACACAGGCCATGGCCAAGCCCGGCTCCGACTTTGACATAGAACTGCGCAAGGGGGATATCCTGGAGATACCCGTACGGAGCAACATAGTTAAGGTAAGCGGCGAGGTTATGTACCCGGTATCCATGTCGTACGAAAAGGACAAGAACCTCAACTACTATCTCTCACGTGCCGGCGGTCTGTCCGGCAACGCCAGCCGCAGCCGCATCTACGGTATACACCAGAACGGTTCTGTCGTGAAGCTTTCCAGCAACTCCGTCCGCGACATACAGCCCGGCACCGAGATCGTGGTTCCGCAGAAAAAGACCAGGAAGAGGATGACGACAGGCGAGATAGTTGGCATTGCCAGCGGAGTTGCATCACTGGGTGCCATCATAGTATCCCTGCTGAACGTAATCAAGAAATAGCACAGTTTTGGAAACGCACATATTATGGAAGAAAAGAGACTTACCATAGATTTCGGGAAGGTATTCAAGGAACTCTGGAGCAGGAAGCGACTGATGTTCAAGGTATGGGCAGCCACATTCGTGCTGGCATGTCTATATATATTCCCGCAGCCGAGATACTATGATGCCAGCGAGGTTCTGGCACCCGAAATAGTAGATTTGTCATCAGGCGGAGGACTGGGCGCATTGGCCAACAGCTTTGGCGTGAACCTGGGCATGGGCATGAGCCAGGATGCAATATACCCTGTCCTGTACCCGGATCTTATCCAGTCGAAGCAATTCCTGGTATCACTGTTCGGCATCAAAGTCAAGACAATGGACGGGAAGGTGGAATGTGACCTGCACACCTACCTGCTTAACCACCAGAAAGATGCCTTTTACAACTACCCGAAGACCTGGCTAAGCGAGAAAATCAAGGAATGGAAGAACAGGAACAAGCCCGCAGGCAAGGCAGACGGGCAGATAAACCCGTTCATCCTGAGCGAGCAGGACATGTTGCTCACAGAAGCCCTGCAAGGCATGATACGATGCTCGGTAAACAAGAAGACGGATGTCGTCACCATATCCGTACGCTCTCAGGATCCGCTGGTTTCCGCGACACTCGCCGACAGCGTATGCCAGCGTCTGCAGGCAGTCATCACGGACTACAGGACAAGCAAGGCCCGCACGGATGTCGAGTATTATACCAAGATTACCAAAGAGGCAAAGGCAGACTATGACAAGTCTGTCGTACGATACAGCAATTACTGCGATGCGCACGAGAACGTCGTCCTTCAGGTCTATGCATCCGAGCGCGACAAGCTGGAAAACGAGATGACCATGCGCTACTCCACGTACCAAGCCATGCAGACCCAGCTGCAGGCAGCGAAGGCGAAACTGCAGGAACGCACTCCCGCATTCACCATACTGCAGTGCAGCACCGTACCTGTCAAGCCTGCCGGTCCCAAGCGCCTGATATTTGTCATCGCAATGATGTTCCTGTCTACGGTTTGCACCACATTGTACGTCGGCAGGGACGAATTCAAGAAAGCCTTTGCTGCACACTGATTGCAGCGTGTCCGGAACCTTGCAATGAGCGTCAAGAAGAATTTTGCATATAGTTTTGTACTGACGGCAAGCGGATACATCTTCCCCTTGCTCACCTACCCCTACGTATCTCGCATACTGGGTGTAAGCGGCATTGGCATATGCAATTTCATCGACAGCATCGTTAACTATTTCATCTTATTCTCCATGATGGGAATTAGTACTGTAGGCATACGTGAGATATCACAACATCGAGATAATCAAATGGAGATGTCAAGACATTTCACAGGTTTGCTACTACTAAACCTAATTAGTACCATCCTTGCCATAGTGGCACTTCTCATTTCCATGTACACCATTGAAGCGCTCTTCCTATATAGAGACTTGCTTTATATAGGAGTATGCAAACTATTCTTCAACTTCTTTCTGATAGAATGGTTTTATGCTGGAGTCGAAGACTTTAAATATATTACTAATAGATCTATCATCGTCAGAACAATATATGTCATATTGATTTTTGCTTTTATTAAGGACTCCGGTGATTACAAACTCTACTATTTCCTCACAGTATCAACATACATACTCAATGGCATCATCAATATTTTCTATTGTAGGAAATATGTAAGTTTAACATTTGGGGACATTCATATCCGTCCATATATTGCGCCCTTCCTGACCACAGGTCTATATATGCTGATAACCAATGTCTATACTTCATTTAATGTTACGTGGCTCGGATTTGCTGCTGGAACTATAGAGGTTGGATATTACTCCACTGCGACAAAACTATATACCATAATTCTGGCATTGTTTACCGCACTGACCAATGTCATTTTCCCAAGAGTGACTTATTTATATGCAAAAGGCTTACAAGACGAGTTCTGGGAGAAGATTCATAAGGTTGTAGAGGTGGTCTTTGCCATTTCTATTCCGATTGTTATCACACTTGCAATATACAGTTCAAACCTGATACATCTTCTTGCCGGCAACGGCTATGAAGGTGCATATATTCCTTTCCGTATCATTGCCCCTATAGTATTTCTAGTTGGTTATGAGCAGGTGCTGGTCATCCATATCCTAATGGCAACCAAACACGATAAACAAATTATGAGGAACTCCATTTATGGTGCTTTTATCACTATTCTACTGAACATTTTGATAGTCTCTAAGTGGGGAGCCATTGGAACGGCTATAGTATGGCTCATCACAGAGGCAACCATAACATTACTGTCTTTAAAAGAGATATATAAATACACTTCCTATAGATTCCCCTTCAAATTCTTGATTAAGACCCTTGCATTCAACCTTCCTTTATTTATCGTCTTATACGTTTTAAAAATAGCGCTTCCTTTCCCAGATATTATCTTATTACCCATTATTGGCATAATTGTATTTAGCTATTTGATTTTCATACAGGTCAAGTATATAAAGAATGAGAATTTTATCCAAGCACTCACCAAACTGAGGAATCTACCAATAGTTCACTAATTTGTTATACATCTCCTAAAATATAATTATGAAATTACTTTTGATAATCCTTTTATTTCTCATCTATGCCAAATGGATTGCTATTGGGCTTTCATACCCTTGGATTTGCCTACTGTTTCAATTTCAAAAGCGCAAGGGACTGATGCGAAAAGTATTAGCAATACCTGGATATATAATTGAGAGATTAACTAATGAGGGAGCTTCAAGATTCATCATTATCAATATAGGACATCTGCCATCTATTATTATTAGAAGAATTATGTATCGTCTGTTGGGTGTTTCTATGGGAAAGAATGTCATTTTCCACTATAAGACAGAAATCAGACGCCCAATTAATCTGAAAATAGGTAATGGTAGCATTATTGGCGACAACGCTATCCTTGACAGTCGCAATGGACTAACAATAGGCCGGAATGTCAATTTTTCATCAAATGTATCAGTTTATACTGAACAGCATGACCATCGGGATTCCTTGTTCCGCTGTAATAACGACATCGATAAGAGAGTCGAAATAGGAGACAGGGTATGGGTTGGCTGCAACGTTATCATACTGCCAGGCGTTAAAATTGGTGAAGGAGCAGTCTGCTGCGCAGGCTGCGTTGTGACAAAAGACATAGCACCATATGATATAGTAGCAGGCATCCCAGCAAGGAAAATAAGCTCAAGATCCCATAACCTTCAATACGAGTTTGACGGTACGTCATGTTGGTTTTACTAAAACCATAAAGTTTTCTGTTATCACATCAGCATAAAAGAAATATGACCCCAAAGAATTTATTCAAGCAATAAACGTATGGCAACAGATACAACAACAAACAAACTTGACATCATGATGCTTACTAAGAATATCATGATAGTCCTGATTATGTTTGTATTAGCAGCTATACTGGGCAACGGATTCAATCTGATAGGCTGGTCATACATCGTGCAGGTGCGATATTATCTGCTGATGGCTATCGTATGCATTGGATTGGCAACATTATATTTTGTTCAATACAGAAATCAGCCAATCACTTTCAAATACTACGTTGCTTTTATAACTGCATGGCCGCTCTGCGTAATTCTGTCGTCATTTTTGCAGGGCGGCATCTTGATTGAAGAATTTTCTCAGATTCTTTCATGGACATACGTAGGAACATTCTTTTTCTTTTTCTACCATTTCAGGTTCAGCGAGAAGACAATTCTGTGGATACTGTGTCTTTATGCATTGACTACGGCAGGAATTCAGATAGCGCAACAGGCAGATCCCTTGTTTGCCATATTCGGCGGTGACCCTGAGGATTTGGGAGAACTGGTCGTTGCCGAAAAGAGAAACGGACTGGCACGTTTCTTCGTAGGAAGCTATCACATCCAGATGCTCGTAATGTGTTTCTTCTGGAGCAGGTTGCTGAAGACGTTTCGTCTGCACTGGGCAATACTGTCGGCATTGCTCATCGTTTCCATATACCTATATCTTACCAAACAGATTATGGCATCCACGCTATTCACGTTAGGGATATCGTTCTTTATGATAAAAGGACGCAGGGTGAAAATCCTGGCATGTGTATTGGCTGCCGTATGTCTTGTGGCATTAGGAGTGTTCTGGGAGGATTTGTTTGGCGACCTGATCCAGGACAGCAAGGACGACAGCTTCTCGCATGCCATACGATTTGAATTCATCGAATACATCATGGAGTACAACCTGACGGACCCCGTAGGAGTCCTGTTCGGCCATGGAACGTCAAAGCCATGGTTTACAGAGCTGCAGAACATGCAGTACTTCCCGTCGGACATAGGCTTTTTCGGTGAATCCATCTATTTCGGATGGATTTGGGCATTGGCCTATTTCTACGTGATATACCGTATAATGGTTACGTACAGGCACAAGATTCCACTATATATAAAACTGTTTGTCATCTGTTCCGGGCTGATTTCCATCTTTATCTTCCCGTACAGGAACCGTATCGAGACTTTCAACTGGATATGTATGATATATATATGTTCGCTCTATGCAGATGACAGGTCCGACCTTGTCATAGAGAAGGACCTTGTACAAAAACAATAACGCACATGCTGTTTTCCGTAGTCATCCCATCATACAAGAAACGTTACCTTGCAGAGGCCGTCGACAGCGTCATCTCCCAGACCTGCGGGGATTGGGAACTGATAGTAGTCAACGACTGCTCGCCTGAAGACCTTGATGCGGTAGTCAAGCCTCGTCTTGGCGACTCCAGGATAAGGTACTGTGTGAACGAACGCAATTTCGGGGCAGAACGACTGTGCGAGAACTGGAACGAGTGTCTGCGATACTGCACGGGCGACTATGTAATCTGCATGGGTGATGACGACAGGCTTGCACCCTGCTGCCTGGAAGAGTACAGGAAACTGATTCTGAAGTATCCGCAAGTGGATATACTGCATGCCCAGACCGACATAATTGACGAGCATGGTGACGTCTGCGAGCTGATGGAACCGCGATACGAGCACGAGACAGCATTGCAACTGATATATTACAGGTGGGCAGGGCTGGGACGGCAGCAGTTCATCGGAGACTTCTGCTACAAAAGGGAGGCACTTGTCAGACGCGGCGGCTTCTATGACCTGCCCTTTGCATGGGGCAGCGACGACATATCTGCGGTAATGGCAGCTACAGCCAACGGCATTGCCAACACGGAAAAGGTTTGTTTCCAGTATCGCAAGAATCGTTTCTCAATCTCAGCTGATACCAACAACCGTCGCAAGGCTGACGCCCTGATTATGCAATGGAGATGGTACAAGGCTTATTTTGAGGGATACAAGACAAGTACGAATCGGGATGCACTGACGCTTAGACTCCTGAAGGATATGATGCCCACACACTTCATGTTCCATATCAATGACATGATGCGAAAGGACTTGCAGATTGGCAAGAGCAATGTATTTTACTGGCTGAGTAACAGGAAGCACTATAATACCACGATACGAAACATACTGATCCAACTCGCAAAATCCCTTAAAAAGTAGATTTTTATGGACAAGAAGATTGCATTTATTACGGAAGGATTCATGGGCAGTACCCTACCCTTGATGCGTCAACTATGTTCAAGAGGGTATAAGGTTGACTTATACTATTACAAAAGGGAAATCCACGAGCCGGAAGCATGCGAGCTGGAATACCGTGCCTATCATTACGGAATAAACACGGTTCCCAGGGAACTGTATGCAGGAATCAGCAGGTACATCGGCAACGAAAACCTGACTATATATACGTTTTCACAGTTTAAGCCGTTCACCTCCGTCCCTGTAGTCCGCGACATTATAAGGCCGGCGCTGAGACATCAGGCATACCAGGCAGCACGCGTCATAAACGCAAGGGCTTACGATGCCGTTAACATGATATGCAACTATGACATGGCATATATGGCTGACCTCATGCACTACTTGCGTGGAAACATAATAGTATCCCTGCATGAAGTCTGGAACCATGCCAATCCGTCTTCCAGACCGTCTAAGCTGTTGGCAGAAGCCATACACCAACGACGTAGGATTGTATTGTTCTCGGACAATTCAAGGAACGACATTGCCCATATAGACGGAATAGACATGAGCTTGGTGAATGTCAATCCTTTTGGACTGTTTGACTCATTTACATCGCTGCCAGAGCAAGAATTGCAAGATACGCTTCCCGGGAAATACATTCTGTTCTTCGGATATATCAGACCATACAAGGGGCTTGGCATTCTGCATGATGCAATAAAAATGACAGGGGAAACACTTGGCGGCTACAGGATAGTAGTTGCAGGCAAGGGGAACGACCCTGTATTGGAGGAAATCAAAAACGATGACAGATATGTCGTAATACATCGTTTTATCCGTAACAGGGAGCTGGTTACCCTGATTAAACGGGCCTATGCCGTAGTGTGCCCCTACATTTCAATGTCGCAAAGCGGAATCCCACAGACAGCCTTCCCGTTCGGTACACCGGTAATTGCATCTGACCTGGACGGATTCAGGGAGATAGTCACTCCGGAGGTAGGCATGCTCTTCCCTGCTGGAGACGCGCAGTCTCTTGCCCGATGCATCACCGGCCTGATACAGCATCCCGGCAAGCGTGAGCAAATGCATAGGAACATTCTTTCCTTCAATCTGCTATATCCCAAATACGACTGGACTAATATATGTGACAAATATATTGAGATCATAGGCCAATGACTACATCTGCAAAATCAATATATCTGCTTGCGTGCATAATGGCATGCGTCTTCTGTGCCGACGCCTATTCCAGACAGGTCATAGAGGTCATGTCGCAGAGCAGGTTTGATTCGTTGTCATATATTATCGGCCGCCAGCTGGAAGCCGGCGAAAGGGATGTCTGCATAAGACTGGCGGCAAAAAGATTCAAGTTCTCCGAGAATCATATCGTACTGAAAGACGTCGCCTATCCCAAGTCATCGGTTACCGTTTCCGGAGAAGAAGGGACAGTCATATACTCGGAAGGCATGGGATATACCAGGGGGGACAAGTACGCTTACGCATTCAATCACCAGAATACTTTCCTGGACGAGAACCTGCAGGAATTGCCTATATGGAGCGAGAGTATGATAGCACGCGACACGATACGTGTCATCGATCGGAGCTCCGGCAAGTGTTTCATCCCTTATCGGGGACTGGAGCCTCAGTCCGGCAAGCTGTGCCGCTATACCTACGTGTTGGTAACCATGTGGTTTACCAGCAGCATCTACAAGGTATCGGAGATAACAGACGAGGGAGTCTGCTTTGAGTGCACAGACCTGAACGACGACAACTGGCTGAAAACGTATAACGTGAACCTCGACTATGCATATACAAAACACTGCAATGTTCCCATACAGATGCCGCGTTTCAGGCTGTGCAATACGCTATTTGCCCCCAACTCTATCGCAGATGGGCGCATAAAATCCGAGAAAAGGAGGTTGCACGAATGCCGTAACACCACTTTCGTATCACTGGAAGGATGCAAGCTGAGATCCTTCAACATTGACGGTATATGCTTTAACGGCAATGCCGGCAACTGGAACAAGTATCTGATACAGGCTTCGGACTGCAGGTTTACTAAAGGGCTGAATATAACCGGCAACTCGTTCAGGTACCTTAAAAGCCTGGCCGTATGTGTGAAGGGCACGGACAACCTTACGTTCCAGGACAACAAAGCCATATTCTGCTCTTCCGGAATCGTGCGTTCGTGCAACGACTGCATGAACACAAAGATTCTGGGCAACCGCTTCGAGCAATGCGGTACCGGCATGACCAACATTCCTCTCGTCCAGACTGTCGGAACCGGCTTTCTGGTCAAGGGGAACATCTTGTCTGACTTTGGTTATTCGGGGCTGAACAGCGGTGTCTTTTGGGGAGATGAAATGAAACACAGATGTTCGGGAATCATAGAGGACAATGAACTGTACTATACGGATATTACATTGAACGATATAGAAAAGCGGACGCTTATTGACAGCGGTGCGATATACATCTCGACACAGAACTACAAGACCGTGATTCGCAACAATTATATCCATGACTACCGTGGAATCTGGGACTATAGGGGGATATACATGGACGACGGAGCGAACAACTGTCATGTATACGGCAACAAAGTGCGCAATACGCCTACCGCATACAGCATCCAGTTCAGCACCCAGGGCAAGGAAGGCGTGCCAGGCAACAAGTCTCCGTATTTCTGCACAGGCAACAGGGAGACGGACAATGACTGCGACGGAAAGATATATCTGAAACGACAGGAATAAATGATCAGGATTGCAACGATAATTACATGCTACAACCGTAAGGAGAAGACGATTTCCTCCCTGCGTCACATGTATGCAGCCCAGGAATACTACAATTCCACATCGGAAGAAAAACTGGACATCGTTTTGTATATGACAGACGACGGATGTACGGACGGAACATCCGAAGCGGTCAGGATGGCTTTTCCCGACAAGGAGATACACATACAGGAAAGCGGTGGAGACCTGTTTTGGGCGCGTGGCATGAACCTCTCATGGCAGGTGGCGGCAAAGGCCGGGAAATGGGACTACTTCTTGCTGCTTAACGACGACACGGATATGACATCAGATTGCTTCTCCCAGTTGTTAGAGGCGGAACGGTACTCTTCTGATTGTCATGGAAAAGAGGCCTTGACTGCCGGTATTATTGCGTCCAAAGAGAATCACGGCAAGGTGACGTACGGAGGCGAGGTCTTCCTGACAAGGTTTACTGCCAAACTGAAACGCATGGTTCCTTCCGGCAGACCGCAACGTTGTGATCTGCTTAATGCAAACATAATGATTGTGCCTGACAGCATCTTTCAGGACATAGGCTGTTTCTATCCTTACATGCACGGTTGCGCTGACTCGGATTATTCGGTAATGGCAAGAAAGGCAGGCTTTCCTGTCTACGTGACCTCCGGAATCTGCGGCTATTGTGACTTTGACCATTGGACCAAGGCTGACGACAAGGTGAATATAGTAAAGATGACCTTGCAGGAACGAAAGGCCTATTTCAGTCATCCGCTTCACTCAAACAAGGACTACCTGACACTGATAAGGCGTATGACACCCTGGCGATACCCCTTTGTGTGGATTTTCCGCAAAATGGTCATATATTGGCCGTCACTGTATTATAGAATAACATTCAGACGCTATAGACAATGAATCTGATATATATCGGATACCTCTACCCTGCCCCTCTGCTGCAGGAACTGATTGACCTGAAATCCTACATAGACTTTCCTGCCAACAGCTTCCAGACGGCCCTGCTTAAGGGATTGGACAGGATTTTCCCTCAAACCAGGGTCATTTCTGCCGCACCTGTTTCTGCTTTTCCCAAAATCAAGAAATGGTATTTTGGGAAACAGGTGTTCTCGCATCGTGGTGACGACACTGCAAGGGATGTGTATGTGGGATTGCTTAATTTTCCCTTGATTGCCCTGTTGTCGCGTTTCTTGCGCGTACGTTCCGAAATAAGGAAATCAATTATACCCGGCGAGAAGAATGTCATCTTGTCCTACGGGCTCCATACTCCTTTCCTGTTGGCGGCATTGTCCATGAGGAAGCACGTAGACAGAACATGTATCATAGTTCCGGACCTGCCACAGTTCATGACAGGAAAGAGCAACCCTCTTTACAGGCTTGCCAAGGCCGTGGACCATCGTATAATCAACTTCTGTCTGAAACGCATGGATTCGTTTGTGCTGCTAAGTCCGCACATGGCTGAACTGCTGCCAGTAGACGCAAGGCAAACCGTCGTCGTGGACGGAATATACGGGGGGACTCCTGACAGTATCCTTGATACAGTGAAGGAGAGACACAAGACAATACTGTATATAGGCAAGGCAGAAGAGCGTACCGGCATCTACGACCTGATCGAGGCATTCCGCCGGATTGACGATCCGGACTACAGGCTGTGGATCAGGATGTATGGTGACAAGAAAGAATACCTGGACAATGCCCGTGAGAGCATAAAGGGAGATTCTCGAATATCCCTCCTGCCTCCGATGCCCAGGACCGAATTGCTGCAAATTGAAAGAAGAGCAACCGTCCTGGTCAATCCAATACGACCTTCTCAGGAATTTACACGCTACTTCTTTCCGTCAAAGACCATGGAATATCTGGCATCGGGCACTCCGACCATAATGTATCGGCTTGACTGCCTGTCCGAGGAATACGACAGGTTTATCCACTATGTACCCAGACAAACAGTAGAGTCTCTGCGTGAAACAATCGTAAGCGTCTGCAGCCAGTCCGACGAAGAACGTGCCCGGTTCGGCATGGCTGCCGAAAGGTTCATCGCCGAACATCGCAATCCGGACGTACAGGCAGCAAAAATAGCTGAGTTGCTTTAGCAGAGACTGTCAGAACAGTCCCCTTACTCGCCCGTACAGGACTTCGGCACACTTGTACATGTATCTGAAAGAGAAAAGGATATAGCTGACATGAGTTCCGTATGAGCGCATTGCACGGGCATGGTCCCTGACAATCTGGACGTGGCTCTTGAGACCGGAATTGCTTGCTCCGCCTGTTCGCATCGTCACGAAGTCCATATCAATATACCTTGCCCTGATTCTGTGGATATACAACATTCGGAAAAGCTGGTCGAAATCTGCCGCTATCTTGTAGTCAAGGCGGTATTTGCCGTATGTTGAGTACAGTTCCCTGAGACAATAGAATGTAGGATGTGCCGGCATGAACCCCATACGCATGTATCGGGGACGGAAGCACCTGCTGCTATAGTAGCGTACGGGACGGTGCAGGTTGTTTGGCTTTACATAATGGACGTCGCCGTACACTGCTTCGAGCAATGGTATGCTTTTGAAAGTACCTACGATTCTTTCCAGTACATCGGCCGAGGTATAGAAATCATCGCTGTTGAGTATTCCGACGATATCACCCGTGGCACGGTCTATACCCTTGTTCATAGCATCATAGATACCGTCGTCCTTCTCACTGACGGCCTTCAGGCGCTCGCCAAACCTTTCCCTGTATCTGTCGACGACTTTCATGGTATCGTCCTGCGAGGCTCCGTCACACAGGACGACCTCGTAGTTCTGATACGTCTGGCGCAAGATGCTGTCCAATGTGTCTGCGAGTGTGTCTGCACTGTTGTATGTAGCTACAATGACGGAAACCTTGATATCGCTGTCCTTCAGGTCCGGACTGATATAGGGTTTTGCCGGATTTGCCGCATGTACCGCAGGCTCTTCTGTCTTGTAGTATTCTTCAATGGACGATACCGCCTGCTCCGGCATCACCTTAAGCAGGATCGTGACGGCAAAGGCGTATAGCAGGATGTCAAGTCCGACTATCCATGTTATCCGTATTCCACATTTCCACAGAGCGAGATTCAGAAAAATAAGAATGATGTCCGAGCCGACGATGGTCACCATTGCCATGTGCTGTGACAGGCCGTTGTTCATCAGGAGATGGTGTATATGTGTCTTGTCCGGGTGAAAAGGGTGTATTCCCTTCCTGATTCGTCCAACGGAGACACGGAAGAGGTCGAACGCCGGGATTGCCAATACAGACCAGGGAATCAGTATTCCCTGCGGAGGAGGAGGTATACTTGCGCCTGTCATGCTTATCTTTATTCCAAGATACGACAAGGTGAAGCCTAACATCAGGCTGCCGCTGTCACCCATAAACGTCTTTGTTCCCTTTTGCGGGTTTCCGAACATGTTGTACAGGAAGAACACTGCCAGGGATCCTGTCAGGGAACAGGTAAAAAGACAGAAAATATAGTTGTGTATATCGTAAAAGAAATATGTATAGACTGTCAATGCGACAATACTCAGTCCTGCACATAGGCCGTCTATTCCGTCAATGGTATTTACGGAGTTCACTACAAACATAACAAGAAACACAGTCAATGCATATCCTACCCAGTGACTGACCTCGTATATCCCGCAGAATCCATAAAGGTTGTCAAAATACAAGCCGCATACGGGGAATGCCAGTGCCGCGGCAAACTGTACGGCAAACTTCAGATTGGCAGACAGGCCGAACATGTCGTCCAAGATTCCTGTTATGTAAATAATCAACAGGCCGAAACCGATGAACAGCGTTCCTACCTTGATGCTGTCGGAAATGTCTGCGTTGTCGGTCAGGAGCATCAGGCTTATCGCCAGTCCACATGCCGTAGTAGGCACAAAGACCACGCCTCCGAGCCTTGGTATACGACTTTTGTGTACCTTGCGTGCATTGGGGGTGTCATATAAGCCGTTCTTATGACACAGACGTAATATCCACGGCGTCATTGCCAATGATGCAATAACGGAAATCACAAAAGCGACTATGAGAGAGGCCAGTACACTCATGAAGCATCTTCGTTATATAGATATATAACGTGGTCGTCCTGCAAATATTGTGAAAAATATTAATATTTCCTGAATTTCAGGACTCCCTGGGTAGCACTGCTCAGTACAAGCTCGCCCGGGGACAGGCTTTCGATCTTCATCAGTCCGTCCGCAGGAACGCCCAATGGACCGAGTACTGACATTTCCTGTATCTGGTCATGTCCGCCACCTATATATATAACGGGATCGTATACCTGGATTCCGTCAGCAGCATACCTGAAAGAGCTGTTTATGTTAAGCGACGGCTCCGTGAGTTTCTTGAAATTCATCATTTGCAGCTGAAAGCTGTAGAAAATCATACTCTCACGGGTTGCCATGACTGTTCCTTGTGAATTCTTCCATTCGGTAAGTTGCCACATTCCGTCAAGGTCTCCGTTGCAGTCTTTTTTTTCGCAACCGGCAAGTCCGCAGAAGACTGCCAATATGGCTGTAAAATATAGTATCCTTTTCATTACCAGCTCGTTTTTCTTATCCAACCGTCCCAGGATACCGTAAGCATTCCTGCATTGCTGTTTCCCAGAAGCCTGCCTCCGTTATGTCCATAGGATGCCGTGATGCTCAGACCTTTTACCTTCCTGGGACTGTACTTAGCTTCAAGCATTAAAAAATCTCCATAAAGAGGATTCATTACAGGCCGATCGTATGAACCAAGGGTCTTTTCGTGCGTATACATGATCCGCCAGGAGACCTGGTCGCAAGGATTTCCCTTGATGCCTATATGATGAGCATTGACACGATTGTAATAGTGATGCAGGGTATTTGCTCCGGTAAGATAGGGATTATACATCGGAGACAGCAAGGTCGGATTGCCTATCACAAAGCCTCCATGCTGCCATGAGCCGTAGACATGATTGTCGTAATAGTTGTCCTTGGCACTGATCTGCTGTGGATTCTCGGCTGTTGCGTCGTGGTATATCGGACCTGACTGATTCATCGTTCCGTTGTGCTCGTACAGTATCGTACTGACGTATGGATTCCTTGGCAGATTAAGTTCCATGCCGAGTAGCATATCCTTCCAGAAGCCGTATTGCATAAACATCTGGCTCTCGTCCTCGAACATGTGCTCCATATAAAGTCCAAGACTCCAGTTCCTGGATTTCCAGTCTATGCGGGCATGCCATGAGCCGATATGATTGCCTGCCGCATTGGTATATGCCTCGTCGTTGACATCTCCTCCCAAGCCGGGAATCAGAGCCGTCCATATATTTCCGCCAAGGCTGACGTCCTGCAGTGGGGTACCTCCTCCGTATGGAATCACGTTAAAGCCTCTGCCTCCGAACTGGCATGCCATTTCTATTCCGCCGGTAAATTCCAAGGGGAAAAGCTTGTGGTTACCTAATCGGATGAAGAGAGCCTTGGAATGGAACCAGCTGTTTTTGGTATACAGGTTTTCTGTTCCTTCAGTAAATTCTCTTTGCCATTTATTGTCCGTATATAGCCCATAGGCCAGATGAGCCTTGAAACTGAATATTCCCCTGGTTCCGGGAATTGCCCAGAAATCAGGCATCTCTATCCTGACCTGCGGTATCGGACGCGCATTCATCCCCAGGCACATTCCACCTGAGGTAAGCTCTGCATTCTTTAGTTCCGGAGTTCTTTCCTTCTGGCCTATACTTAGATTCAGCATTTTCCATCCTGCATCAATATAGGCCTGCTGTATGCCATAGTTACTCTGTATTCCGTACCCGGCGGTCAGATCCAGGCCATAGCCTACTTTCCAGAAGCGTAGCGAATCAGACTCCGAATCACGCTTTATGTAGGCACGTCCCATAACGGTGTTGTTACCTGTGGCTCCCAGCCCGTACCTGTTGGCCGTAAACCAGAACGGAGCATTGTCGCCGCCTCCTGCCGTAGCACGGATACTTCCGCCGTACCGGACATCTTCCACAAGTCGTGACACCTGGGCTCCGGTTTCTGCCGGAGAGATGCACAGCAAGAATGCAAGGAGCAGTATATAGCTATTCTTCATTAGAACCGTATCCTGATATTTCGTTCAACAATATCTTGTTTACGCGTCGCCTTTCAGAGTCGTATATCCAGCCCCATTTGCAGAAATACTTGAACACACTTATCATGTGAATCAACGAAATCCTCCAGTTGTGGTACGAGAGACGCGTGAAACGATGATAGATACTTACCTCAGGATAGAACAGCGTCTTGTACCTGGCATGCAATCGTCTGCTGATGTCGATGTCCTCGGCATACATAAAGAATCGCTCGTCAAAAAGACCGATCTCCTTCAATGCACTGATTCGCAGGAACATGAAACAGCCTGAAAGAAACGGGACGTTCATTACCTTGTCATATCCTGAGTGTCTCAATTCGTGCCTGTTATTCCTTTTCCTTATCATAAAACGTGGGAAAAAGAAGCGGCCGATCAGATCCAGCGGGCTTGGCAGAAGCTTTGCGACACGCTGTATCTCTCCGTTGAGATACAGAACCTTTGGCATTATCTGGGCAATGCTCCGGTCACTTTCCATTTTCTTCCATATGGCAGGCACCACCTCCGGTCCGAACCAGACATCAGGATTCAGGACAAGATGGTATTCACTGCCTTCTGCTATGGCCTCGCGGATGGCTACATTATGCCCCCCTCCGTACCCGTTGTTGACATGCTTTATGTATTTCAGGACAAATCCGCGACTTATGTGCTTTCTGAACTCCTCGTCCCTGCGCATATATTCGTTAAGCTCACCCTCAAGTCTCGTAAATACGTCACTGTGGTCTATAATCCAGAGTTTCTGTACAGGTGATATGAGGATACTGCGTAAAACAGCCTCCAGATCAAGCAGGTTATTGTTATATGTCACTATAGAGGCTGTAATCATTGCTATTTCATAACAATAATTCGTGTAACGACGGTATTCTTTCCGTTCTTGTCACATGCGACCACATGATACACTCCGCTGGATACACGGTTACCCTTCATATTACAGCAGTTCCACACAACCTTGCCTCCTACGCTGCGCTCTCCCCATACGGCTTGTCCTGCACTCGACAGGATCTTGACCTCCGCACCGTCTGTCAGCCCTGTTATGGTCACCGGAACCGTAGAGCCCGGCTCGACAGGATTGGGATAGGCCTTCACTTTGTCCTCGTCCAATTCTTCCTCGGGTTCGGTAACTCCCTCGTCAAAACTGCACAGTCCCTTGTCTGTGGCAAACATTACCCTGCCCGAATACGGCTCTACCGCTATATCCTGGATATAGTTGCTCAGCAACGGGGTGTCTTCTGCAGTAAAATGACAGATGGTCTCCTGGCCGTTGTCATTGAACAGATATACGCCGTCGCTGGACGTCCCTACCCATTTGCGGTTTGCACCGTCTACGGCAATGGCAGTAACGGTTACGCCGTTAAGAAGGTAGTCTGCATAGCCGCTGCCGTCATCACGGTTGCGTATTATCTGATGGAACGTAAAGTCATCATCGAACCAGCCAGCCGGATTTGTAATGACAAACAGGCCGTCGCTCGTACCGCACCATATCTCCCGGTCATGATCCTCTGCCATGCAAAAGAAACGGGTTGGATTATATGTCGTACCGTTTTGGTTGGTTATAGTGCTGCGCAGGCGGCGATAATGACTGTCCGGCGTATTCAAGGCATCTCTCGTGTCGAATCCGAAAAAGCCCTTGGGCCCCTTGCCCGTATTGTCTATAAAGTCGGCAACGACGAAGTTTATTCCGCAGGAACTGAACAGATACTGGTATACATTGGTAGCACCTGCCAGTTCCTGATAATATAGCCCGAGCCACTTTCCATCCGGGCGTACAAGCCTGACGATGGTATCTGTCTGCTGGTTGGCCAGCCACAGGTTTCCCTTGCTGTCGTACTGCAGGGCCGTGCATGTACAGTAGTCATAACTGTCTGCGAAGTCTCTTGCCAAAGGGATTATTTCCAATGGTGAATTGTCATGATTGTACAACTTGACGAACTTGACGTTTCCTTCATCGTCCATACGGTACTCGTGCAGTCCGTTCCTATAGACGGCACCATAGAAGTGTCTGTCGTCAGCCGGATCCTGGACAAGACTGACTGCATTCCTATGGGACAGCTGCGGATAAGCAGCCTTTGCCCCGTCCTCGTCGAAACGGATCCACCTGTCGTCACTGCCGTCTGTTGCGTATCCACGTTCCTTGATCATCATAGTCTCGGGAAAATAGACAGCGGCCTGGGTATTGACGCCTCCTGCGACCAAAAGACGGTTCCCTGCATAATTCAGGCGATAGAAAGTGTCGCGCGTCGGGGAATTGACCGTAAACAGGCTTTCCTGACCGCCTACAAATGTCTTCTGCTCCGGATCGTACCCGTACCTTATGACGCCGTCCATGCCACTGGCTACGACCACACTTCTTGAATCTGCGACGTCGAAGGACTTCCAGGTATTCGGATAGCTGAAGAGCGTCGGGGTTGCATCCCCCTTGGCAAACAGGGCAAACGAGCCGGCAGTATTATCCATCAGCAGAGTATTGCCGTTCTTCCTGAACCTCACCATCTGCAGCCATGCCGGGAGCACCTCCTTGGACTGCGACTTCAAGTCAATATAATGGACATTGTAGTCACATGCCACGTATATCCTGCCGTCGAAGATGACCATGTCCATAATGACACCCGACTTGAGCAACTCCCATCTGCCGGTTTCGCGGACTTCAGCCTTGGCAACGCCATACAGGCCTGTATCCGTACCTATATAATATATACCATCGGCCAATGAGACACAGTTCACCTTGGTATTTAGCCGGTAAGTCTCACGAATTACGGCCTCCCGCGTATCCAGGTCGATAAATCCCCAGTCCATGCAAAGATATGCCTCCGTGCCACACTGGCTTATTGTATTTACCTCCTTGTCTGCCAGGGAACTGTTCTTCAGGAATGAGAGGTTGACGACTTCGTCGTCTTCGTCAAGCAAATCTATGTTATGGTCATCATACAGCAAGAGCAGACGGTGCGACATGTCATTGTAGCTCATACTCCTGACATGCTGCGAATTCAGTTCTCCAAGACTGTCATACGTACGGACACTGCCGTCATCTGCATCATAGCGGACCAGATTGCCTGAAGTAGCGGGCTGCCACGTCTTGACTACGTCAATCTGGCCTGTTCCCGTCATGATGGCATATATATAGCTTCCGCCACACACGACCTGGGCGGCCTCGGTATAGGAGGGATATACCCGCCACTCCCCTTCATAGGCAGAGGAGAGGAGGCATGTACACAGCAGTATCCATGACGACAAAACGCGATGCATACTACTTTTCCCTGTGAGATTTCCCGTCGTCCTTCCCATTACCGTAGGCACCGTACGTACCATAGCTGCCATACCTGTAGCCATATCCGTATCCGTATTTGCCGTAGCGGCCGTACTTGCCATAGTTTCCGTACTTGCCATAGCCGTAGTAGTATCCGTATTTACGTTTCTCAAGGTCCATTCCGTTCAGGACGATATTACATTTAGGCAGTTTGTTCTGCTTTGCAATATCGTTGATCATCTGGAAATTAGCCTTCGGGCTATAGTCTGCACGTGCCACGAAAATGGTCATGTCTGCAAAATGTCCCATGTTCAACGTATCAGATACAAGGCCTACAGGCGCAGTATCCATTATAATATAGTCATACCTTTCTTTCAGGAACTCTACTGCCTTCTGCAGCATAGGACGTGAGAGCAATTCTGCCGGATTGGGCGGAATCACGCCTGCCGGCAATACGAACAGGTTGGGATTGATACCGGAATTGTAGATCTGTTCTGTCAGCAGCTCATAGTCAGGTTCCGGGTTTACCAGATAGTTGGTTATACCACGCTGCTCCGCCTTGAGGCCGAACAGCTTCACCAGCTGAGGCTTACGGATGTCGACACCCATGACGAGAACCTTCTTGCCAAGCAAGGCCAGCGACATGGCCATATTGGTAGCAACGAAGGTCTTGCCCTCGCCTGGTATACATGAGGTACAGATGATGACTTTCTCGCCCGGTTCCAATACGAAATTCAGGTTCGTGCGCAATCCGCGGAAGCACTCTTCCATCATATTGTTGCGGTTCTCACGGACGACGACTGCACGTTCTTCCTCGTCAAGCTCATGGGCAAACGGTATGTCGGCCAGGATTGCCAGGTCCGTAAGACGCTCTACGTCCTCACGTCCCTCGATACGGTAGCGCAGGAAACTGAGGCCGAAGAACAATGCCAACGGGAAGAAGAAGCCTATCGCGAACGCTCCTGTCCAGATTATCTTGGTGTTAGGGGCAACCTGCCCACCCAGTACCGGCTCGTCAATCATACGTGCCTTTGTCGCAGTACTTGCCAACTGGATATAATTTTCCTCACGCTTTTGCAGCAGGGTAAGATACAGGCCGGCCTTGAGTTCCTGCTGACGCCCGATATTGGTCAGCACACGCTCCTGTGTCGGAGTCTCGCTGATACGGCCCGTAAACAGGTCGTACTGGCTGTCTGCACTGCTCTTCTGAATCTGCATATCGTTATAGATATTGTTCATATTGCTACGGATTACCGGCCACAAGTCCTGTGCCTGCTGGGTCACCTGGACTACGGTGGGATGATCCTCGCTGGAGCCCTTCAGGTAGCGGTGGCGCTTCATTACGAGCTCGTTATATGTATCTATCATCTTTGTCAGGGATGCATTGGTCAGGCCAAGATTGGCAGGAATAATCTGCAGGTAGTTGTTGGGGGAATCCATATAGTCCATCAACGTCCTGATAAGTGAGATCTGCGTCTGTATCTCCACCTGTTCCTTCTGATAGCTGGTGCTCTGGCTAAGCGCGGAAGATGCGTCATTGGCAAGGTTTATCAACTCGTTCTTGCGCTTGTAATGCTCCATATTCCCCTCCGTGCTGTCCAGTTCCTGGCGGATAATATCAATACGGTTTGCTATGAACTGCTCGGTCTTGCGTGCCACCTCGTTCTTGTCTTCGTTGGCATCGTCATTGTAGCATCCGACCAACTCGGTAAGGAAGTCTATGGCACGCTCCTTCTTAGTATCCGTAAAGCTTACGACAGCCACGGTCGTAGTCTTCGTCGTAGCCTTTGCGTTCAGCCTGCCAGCATATCCGCGAGCAACTTCCTTCGGATTACGGATAGTCACATACAGCTTCTTGTCTGTCATGTGATGTCCGGGATTGCGTTGGAATATCAGCTGGCCGTACGGACTCTGCACATGTGCCGGGAAAGACGTTACGTTTCTCGCAAACGTCACCGCGCTGGGATCCTTCTTGTCGAACCTTCCCTCGACATATATACCGTTACCTTTTTTGGAAATCTCAAGTTTTATAGGTTTCTCAAGCTTGTCAAGCCGACTCTCCTCGAGGTCTACCAGAATCGGACTGGACTTGTATATCTCACGGTCTGTAATACGACCTTCCGCGATATAGCTGACGTAAAGCTTCAGCTGTCTGACGGCGCGGGTGGAGACAGAGACGCTTCGGATAATCTCCAGCTCATTGTCAAAGCCGTTGGAAGCACTCATCATACCCAACTCTTCCAAGGAGAGATTGCCTGCCATACCGCGGCCCTTGCCGTCCTGTCCTTCCTTTATCAGCACCTTCATGCTTGCAGAATACGTCGGATCGGTGTATTTCAGGTAGACATATGCCATACTCATACATATGATAATCGACAATATCACCCAATACCAGTTGAGGTAGAACAGCGTCCAGATGGTCTGGAACGTAAAGAAGCTCTTCTTCTCACTTTCCTCTGCGGCATTTGCATTCAGAAGATCATGTTCCTTAAATTCTGTCATAGTAACATGTATTTTATTATTTTTTTGACACGGTTAGATACAATTTAGCGTACAAATATACAATATTCTTTCATACATACAACACTTTTCATCAAAAACTTACATACGCCAAATTTTATTTCATAACAGTCGTACCATCAAAAAAATTTTTTTATTACCTTTGCACGCTTAAAAAAAAGAGGTTTTTATTCAAACAATTTAAAGATAAACGAATTATGGAAAAAATTAAAGTTGGTATTAACGGTTTTGGCCGTATCGGAAGATTGGTTTTCCGCGCTTCCATAGAAAGAGAAAATATCCAAGTGGTTGCCATC
>DFKL01000160.1 GCA_002373535.1 Prevotellaceae bacterium UBA3646
CCTGAAACTGAAGTATGAGGGCAAGGAGGATGAGATAGTGAAGTTGGTGGAGGCTGGCAACATATCCATGCCTTCGAACATGAGCCTGGTGCCGGGGGTGAGCAGCTTGTTCGGCGTGCGTACGGACTTGCAGTTCGGAAAGCTGAAGATGCAGGCTGTGATATCGCAGAAGAAGAGTGCCTCGAAGAGTGCCGGCAGCAAGGGCGGGTCGAACACGAACAGCTATGAGTTTGATGCCACGGAGTATGAGGAGAACAGGCATTTCTACCTGGCCCAGTTCTTCCGCGAGACGTATGACAACAACATGAAGACGCTGCCGACGGTGGCGAGCGGCATTGAAATCAAGAGGATAGAGGTGTGGGTGACGAACAAGACGGGTTCGATAAACAACACGAGGAACATAATAGCCCTGTCGGACCTGGGCGAGAGCAGGCAGGCTAACATATACGGGCCGTGGACTGGTACGGGGGCCGCATGCCCGAGCAACATGGGGAACGACGAGTATGCCACGCTGGCGGCCGAGGCTGACTTGCGTGACATAAGCAAGGCGAGCATCGTGCTGGAGGACAAGTTTCACCTGAAGGGGTCGTTTGACTATGAGAAACTGCAGAACGCGCGTCTGCTGACGGCTAATGAGTATCACCTGAACAAGGACCTGGGCACGCTGACGCTGAACAGTGCCCTTCAGCCGGACGAGATATTGGCGGTGGCCATGGAGTACAGCTACGGGGCCAACACGTATCAGATAGGTGAGTTTGCGAGCAACGTGACGAACACGTCGCAGACGCTGATGGTGAAGATGCTGAAAGGTAGTGCCAACAGTCCTTCGATTCCTACGTGGCGGCTGATGATGCGCAATGTGTATTCGCTGGGGGCAAGCACGACGCAGAAGGAGAAGTTCAAACTGGACATCAAGTACCAGAGTGACTCGTCGGGTGTGTATCTTACGTACCTTCCTGAGGATACGCTGAAGAACACGACGCTGCTGCGTGCCATGGGACTTGACAGGCTGGATGCGAACAACAAGCCGCATCCCAACAACCAGTTTGACTATGTCGAGGGATATACCATATACAAGGGGCGCATCTTCTTTACCGTGACTGAGCCTTTCGGCAAGCATCTGCACAAATGGATAGAGGAGCGTGGAGGCAAGGAAATGGCTGACAAGTATGCCTTCCCGGAACTGTATGAGAGCACGCGTACGGCGGCAAAGCAGAAGGCTGAGAAGAACAAGTTCATCCTGACGGGTGAGTACCGGGGCAGCTCGGCAAACGAGATTGACCTGGGTGTCACGAATATCGCTCCTGGCTCGGTAGTGGTGACGGCTGGCGGCGTGACGCTGAAGGAGAACTCGGACTACACCGTGGACTATGCCATGGGACGCGTGGTCATCATAAACCAGAGTATTCTGGACTCGGGAACGGCGGTAAATGCCTCGGTGGAGAGTAACGATACGTATGGAATGCAGCGCAAGACGTTCCTGGGATTCAACCTGGACTATGAGTTCAACAAGAACCTGACGATAGGCGGTACGGTGCAGTATCTGTCCGAGACGCCCATGACGACGAAGATCTCGATGGGCAACGAGGCTTTGCGCAATGTGTTGTGGGGAGCGCATATCTCATGGAAGCACAAGGCGCAGTGGCTGACGGACTGGATTAACAAGATTCCTTTCATCAATGTCACGAAGCCGAGCCAGATAAGCTTTGACGCTCAGGTGGCGCAGCTGGTGGCAGGACAGAGCAGCAATGCTCAGGGCGGTGCCTCGTACCTGGATGACTTTGAGGACACCAAGAAGAAGACGAGCCTGATACAGCCTACGTACTGGCAGCTGGCGTCCACACCGTCAAAGTATATGGAAAGCCGCCTGTCCAACGACGAGAGGTATGGCTACAACCGAGCGTTGCTGGCATGGTACTGTATAGATCCTATCTTCACGAACCGCAACTCGACGCTGACGCCAAGCCATATAAAGAGTGACACCAAGCAGCTGTCCAACCATTACGTCCGTCCGGTCTATGAGCTGGAACTGTATCCGAACAAGAGTCAGACGAGCTATACGAGCAACAGCACGCTGAACGTGATGAACGTTGCATTCTATCCCAAGGAGCGTGGTCCGTACAACCTGACGCGCGACGTGGACGACCATGGTATGCTGAACATGCCAAACACGAGGTGGGGTGGCATGATGCGCAAGATGGAGAACACGGACTTTGAGGCCCAGAACATCGAATATATCGAGTGCTGGCTGATGGATCCGTTCCACTACGAGAGGAAGGAGGGTGCCGGCCATGCCTTGGGTGGCGACCTGTACTTTGACCTTGGCGAGGTGAGTGAGGATATCCTGAAGGATGGCAAGAAGTTCTACGAGAGCGGAATGCCGATTGCCGACGACGGGACATATCTGGAGAGGACGACGTGGGGTATGGTGCCAAATACGAACAGCGTGACCTATGCCTTCAACAACGAGTCCGGCTCGCGTGCCAAGCAGGACGTGGGTCTGAACGGTCTGAACGACGCGCAGGAGCGTGAGTTTGGCATATACAAGGATTTCTGGAACGACGTGTTCAGCGGAAGCCTGTCGGCCAAGCTGCCTCAGGAGATGCGCGACTCGCTGCTGGTGGACCCGGCAAACGACAACTACCATTATTTCCGCGGTGATGACTATGACAAGCAGAAACTGCCCATACTGAACCGCTACAAGAGAATAAACATGCCGCAGGGCAACTCGAAGGAGAACGAGGGTCAGAGGTTCGAGAGTGCATGGAAGAGCACGCCTGACGTCGAGGATATCAATACGGACTATACCCTGAACGAGCACGAGAAGTTCTGGCACTACCACTTGCCCATAACTCCGGCGTACCTGAACAAGGAGGCGCCTGGAAAGTATGTATCGGACATACGCACGGCAACGGTGACGCTAAGGGACGGCTCCGTGGACAACATAGACTGGTACCTGATTCGCATTCCGCTGCAGGATTCGGACAGGGAGAGCGTGGGTGGCATTTCCGACTTCTCCAGCATCAGGTTCATGCGTATGTACCTGGACAACTTCCAGGACAGCGTGATACTGAGATTCGGCACCATGGACCTGGTTCACGGAGACTGGCGCACGTATGAGAACGACCTGTACCAGGGTGGCGGGTCGGTTTCGGCGGCCACGGACTTTATGGTGACGTCTGTAAACATAGAGGAGAACAATGACCGCAAGCCTGTGAACTATGTGGTTCCGCCTGGCATAAGCCGTATTACCGATACGTCCGGAAGCCAGCTCGTGGAGAGCAACGAGCAGGCCCTGGCCATGATAGCGACGCACCTGGGCGCAAACGATGCCAGGGCCGTGTACAAGAACTGCCGCTACGACATGCGCAAGTACAAGCACCTGCAACTGTTTGCCCATGCCAATGCGCTGAGTGCGGACAACCAGGAATATACTCCGCTGCAGAGCGGCCAGGTGAGCGTATTCCTGCGTCTGGGCTCGGACTACCGCAACAACTACTACGAATATGAGGTCCCGCTGGAGCTTACTCCAGAATGGACGGTAACGAAGTACAACAGCAATTCGCCCGAGGACCGCAAGAAGGTATGGCCTGCCGGTAACATGCTGGACTTTGACCTGTCGCTGCTTACGAACCTGAAAAAGCAGCGTAACAAGAGTGGCATTGCCTATAGCCAGCTGTTCACGGGCTACGACCCGAACAAGCCGAACAACCGTATTTCTGTCAAGGGTAATCCTTCGCTTGGCGAGGTGAAGACTATAATGATAGGAATACGCAACCATGCAGAGACTGACAAGAGTGCGGAGGTATGGGTCAACGAGCTGCGCCTGCAGGAGTTCACCAACGAGGGCGGATGGGCGGCACAGGGCAACCTGAACATACAGCTTTCGGACATCGGTTCGTTCACGGCTACCGGCAAGGTGGTCACGGCCGGATTCGGCGGCATCGAGCAGAGTGTGACGGACCGCAAGGACGAGAATGACTACCAGTACCAGTTTACGACCAACGTGAACCTGGGAAGGCTGCTGCCGGAGAAGGCAAAGGTCAGCGTCCCGTTCTACTACAGCTACAGCAAGCAGATATCCAAGCCGAAGTACAATCCGCTGGATACGGACATGCTGCTGGATGATGCCATGGAGGCACTCAACACCCAGGAGGAGCGTGACTCGCTGAAATCCCTGACGACGTCGGTTACGGAATCGCGCAACCTGAGTATCAGCGGCGCAAAGGTGAACATTGCCTCCAAGAAGCATCCAATGCCATACGATCCGGCCAACTTCTCCATTTCGTACAGCCAGAGCCGCACGACGCGCAGGGGACGTACCACGGTGTATGAGTATGACACGTCGTGGAAGGCACAGCTCAACTATGCGTGGACGCCGAACTGGAAGAACTGGGAACCTTTCAAGAAGTGGAAGACAAAGAGCAAGTGGGCCACCATCATAAAGGAACAGAACATTGCCTTTGCTCCCCAGAGCGTGACTTTCGGAACGGACATCAGCCGTACGTACTACGAGCTGCAGGAGCGTGACCTGGACAATATGGAGAACTCAAAATCGCTGCCGGTACAGTTCAGCAGCACGTTCCTGTGGAACCGTAACTTCAGCCTGAGATGGGACCTGTTCAAGTCTCTGCACTTCTCCTTCAAGAGTGCCACACATGCCGAGGTCGAGCAGCCTAACGTCGTAGTAAACAAGGACTTGTATCCGGAGCAGTACGAGGCTTGGAAGGACAGCATCAAGGTGTCGCTGGCTCATTTCGGCCGTCCTCTGGACTACAGCCAGTCCGTAAGCATGAGCTACAGGCTGCCGATCAACAAGATTCCGTGCTTCGACTGGATTACTGCCGACGGGACTTACAACAGTTCGTACTCATGGAAGAGGGGCAGCGAGCTGGAAGACGGCAGGTCGCTGGGCAATACGATCAACACACAGCGTACCATAAATGCCAACGGCAAGCTGGCCATGGAGACTCTATACAACCACTGGGACTTCCTGAAGGAGGTCAACAAGCAGTTCTCTTCGTCCAATGCCCGCAACGCCTCGAACAAGAAAGTCGAGAAGAAGAAAAGGGAACAGGAGGCGCTCAAGAAACAGAAGGAGCAGGAGCAGAAGGAGCGCGAGGCTATGCTGGCCAAGGCGCGCGAACTGGCAAAGAAGACCAACGAGAGCGTAGACAGCATCATGGCACGCGAGCTGGCTGCAATGAAGACTCCGCAGACCAACCTGAAGGGTGTGTCGGCTCAGAAGGACACAAAGAAACTGACAAAGGGCTTCGCACAGGAAATCAAGCTACTCCCGGACACGACGCTGACTATTACCCACAACCAGAAGTCCAAGCGACTGATAGTGCGTATGCAGGACAGCAAGGGACACGACGTCAAGGTCAGGTTCCAGAAACTGGACGACAACAAGATAAAACTGATCACCAATCCCGGAGACTCCGGGCGCGTACGCCTGAACGTGATTGCCAAGCCCAAGTCCAGCGAGCAGAAATGGTACAAATGGGCCCAGGCCGGCGCACGTTTCCTGATGATGCTGCGCAGCGCCAGCGTGTCGTACAAGAATACATACAACCTGAGTCTCCCGGGCTTCAAGCCTGAGGTCGGGGACCTGCTGGGACAGCGCATGACTGCCAACGGCTTCACTCCGGGTGTAGGCTTTGCCTTCGGCTTTGTCAACGACAGCTATATCGAGGATGCACGCAAAAAGGGATGGCTGATGAGCGACCAGACCCTGTCCAGCCCTGCCGTAAGCTCGTCCAGCGAGGACTTGCAGATAAAGGCAACGCTCGAGCCTATAACGGACATGAAGATAGACCTGAACATGTCACGCACGCAGAACAGCAGCCGAAGCATACAGTACATGTTCGAGGGCAATCCAACGACACGTACCGGCTCATTCAACATGACGACCATATCCATAGGCACGGCCTTTGCGAGCCGTGGCACGGCTGCAAACGGCTACCGCAGCGAACCGTTCGAGAAGTTCCGATCCCTGCTGGACGTATACCAACAGCGTGTCGAGGCTCAGTATATAGGTACCAAGGATCCGCAGGGCAAGACATACGTAGGCTCAGGGGGCACGAAGACCGATGCGACGAACAACAACCCGGCAAACAGATACGGAGCTGACGTAATGGTGCCGGCATTCCTGGCCGCATACTGCGGAGGCGGCACGACGCGCGAGCTGAACATATTCCCGTCGCTCATGCAGATGCTGCCAAACTGGAACCTCACATACCGCGGGCTCTCTACCCTTCCCTGGATACGCGACCACTTCAAGAGCGTCCAGATAACACATGGATACAAGAGCATATACAGCGTAGGCTCGTACAACAGCTTTGCATCATGGGTACAGTTCATGGACGGCTCGGACCTGGGATTCATCAGCAACACGACCGGCGACATGTATTCGCCAAGCAGCTGCTTCGACGTCAGCAACGTCAGCATAAACGAGAGCTTCTGTCCGCTGGCTGGCATAAACATGACATTCATGAACGACATGACGCTGAAGGCCGAATACCGCACGACACGCGTACTGGCCCTGTCAATGACCAATGCACAGATTACCGAGACCGGCTCCAGAGACTTCGTACTGGGATGGGGCTACAAGATCAACGACTTCCGTCTGTCCAGCATATTCGGCTTCAAGAAAGCCAGCCAAAAGGCGGCAATGCGCACCACCGCACGCAACCGTGCCAAGAAAGGAAACACGAACGGCAACGACAACGACCTCGTCGTAAGGAAGAACAGGAATGCCTTCGCACACACGCTGAACCTGCGATTCGACCTCAGCATACGCAACCAGGATGCCATACGTCGCGACATACAGACGGGGCTGAGCGAGGCCACTTCAGGCAGCAAGGCCGTAAAAGCCGCATTCCAGCTGGACTACACGATGAGCAGATATGTGACCCTGACCATGTTCTACGACCGTCAGAGCACCCGTCCGCTGCTGTCCAGCAGCTCATACCCCACCGTCACGCAAGACTTTGGATTCACAATGAAATTCAACCTTACCAGATAAGATGAACTACGTACTACCCGTCCTGCTGCTTGTCATAAGCAACATTTTCATGACCCTCGCATGGTACGGCCACCTGAAGCTGCAGAACATGCACGTCATACATGGCGACACGCCCCTTTTCATCATCATCCTCATATCATGGGGCCTGGCCTTCATGGAATACTGTTTCATGGTCCCGGCCAACAGGCTCGGATTCGTCGGAAACGGAGGACCGTACAACCTGTTCCAGCTGAAAATCATCCAGGAGGTCATAACTCTTACGGTCTTCGTCATCTACACGACCTGGAGCTTCCCCGACGAGACTCTGCACTGGAACCACCTGGCGGCCTTCGTATGCATGATAGCGGCCGTCAGCCTTGTCTTCATGAAATAGTCAGGCCTTTCCGATGTAGTCGACAATCCATGCGCCGACCTCCTTGGTTCCATACCTGCGCTGTGTCCCGTCGCACGTCACGGCCTGTATCTCAGGAGTTCGCACGTTGGCATCAAGCGAAGCGTTTACGGCCTCGCGTATCAGGGCGCCTTCCTTCTTCAGCCCGAAATACTCGTACATCATTGCGACCGACAGGATCTGAGCCAGCGGATTGGCAATGTTCAGCCCTTTGCCCTGGGGCCATGAGCCGTGAATGGGTTCAAACACCGGTGTGCCCGTACCTGTAGAAGCACTTGGCAGCAAGCCCATCGAGCCTGTTATTACCGAGCCTTCGTCGGTCAGGATGTCTCCAAAAGTATTCTCGGTAACCATCACGTCAAAGAACCCGGGGTCCTGAATCATACGCATGGCTGCATTGTCCACGTACATATAGTCCGTAGTGACGTCGGGGTATTCCTTCTCTATCTCCTGAGCCACCTTGCGCCACAGGCGGCTTGATGCCAGCACGTTGGCCTTGTCTATTACCGTCAGGTGCCTGCGACGCGCCATGGCATACCGGTATCCGACACGCAGGATGCGCTCTACCTCGGGCCGCGTGTAATAGTTCGTGTCCGATGCCTCCTCCACGCCGTCGGCATTCAGCACGGGCTCCACCTTCTTGCCGAAGTACATGCCGCCCGTCAGCTCGCGTATGCACACGAAGTCGGCACCACGCACCACGTCATCCTTGAGCGGTGACTTGTGTATCAGGCAGTCGAACGTCTCCACGGGACGTATGTTGGCGTACAGGCCCAGTTTCTTGCGCATGGCCAGCAGTCCCTGTTCCGGACGTACCTTTGCAGTCGGGTCGTTGTCATACTTAGGGTCGCCGACGCTGGCAAACAGGACGGCATCCGCCTCACTGCATACCCTGAACGTCTCATCGGGGAACGGATCTCCGACCTCGTCAATGGCGTGTGCGCCACACAGGGCCTCACGGTACGAGACCTCATGACCGAACTTAGCGGCTACGGCACTGCATACCGCCACTCCCTGCTCCATAATCTCCGGCCCGATACCGTCACCGGCCAGAACTGCAATCTTCAGATTCATATTCCTTTTCTATTATATTCAACATCTTGACCACGGCCTTGATTGCCGCTTCCGTCTGGTCGGCATCCAGGCCACGAGTACGATACGTCTTGTCATTGAAGTCCCACGTGATTACCGCCTGTACCAAGGCATCAGTGCGACCGCCGGGAGGAATGGAGACGGCATAGTTGGTAAGCCACGGGAACCTGCGGTCCAGCTTGTCCCTGTATATATGTCGTATGGCACGCACGAATGCATCAAACTGGCCGTCACCGGCTGCCTGCTCGTCATAGACCTTGCCGTTGACCTCCATCCTGATACTGGCCAGGGGACGCAGGCCGTATGCCGTAGTCACAACGTACGACAGCAGTCTGACATGCTCGTCGGCTACACCGTGGTGCAGTACGTCGGCGATGATGAACGGCAGATCCTCCTGAGTGACCAGTTCCTTCTTGTCTCCCAGCTCTATGATTCGTTCCGTGACACGCCGTGTCTGCCCGGGCGTCAGCTCCAGACCCAGTTCCTCCAGGTTCCTCACTATGTTGGCCTTGCCGCTGCTCTTGCCCAGGGCATACTCGCGCCTGCGGCCGAAACGCTCGGGCAACAACCCGTTCATGTATAGTCCGCCCTTGTTGTCGCCGTCGGCATGTACGCCGGCAACCTGTGTGAACACGCTGTCGCCGGTTATGGGCATGTTGGGCGGGACGGCTATCCCGCTGTAGTTCTCCACGAGGCGGCTTACGCTTATCAGCTGTTCCTCGCTGACGTTCGTCGCCACGTGCATGTGATCCCTCAGCACGGCCTGTACGCTGGCCAGCGGGGCGTTGCCGGCACGCTCGCCCAATCCGTTAACGCTGGTATGCACCCCACGGCAGCCACCTGCCACGGCAGCCATTACGTTACCTATGGCCATACCGTAGTCGTTGTGGGCATGAAAGTCAAAGTGACGGTCAGGATAGCGCTCTACCATCTGCCTCACGTACTCCATGGTGCTGATTGGATTCAGCACCCCCAGGGTATCGGGCAGCATGTAGCGGTCCACAGGGGTCTTGCCCAGAGCGTCGACAAGCGCAAAAACATACTCCGGGTCATCCTTGATGCCGTTGCTCCAGTCCTCCAGGTACACGTTCACGTATATACCCATCTGCGTGGCGTATTCCACCACGCTGACGATATCCGCCACATGCTCCTCTGCCGTCTTGTTCAACTGCCCCTCGCAATGGCGGCGGCTGCCTTTGCACAACAGGTTCATGTGACGGCATCCGGTATCGCATATCCAGTCTACGCTCGTGCCTCCGTCGCAGAATCCCAAGACCTCCACACAGTCTATCTTGCCGGCTCGCCGTGCCCATAGACAAATACTGCGCACGGCTTCCTTCTCGCCATCCGACACACGGGCAGAAGCTACCTCGATACGATCTACGTTAACCTTCTGCAGCAACTCGCGGGCAACCATCAGCTTCTCGTTGGGCATGAAGCTCACGCCGCTGGTCTGCTCGCCGTCGCGCAGCGTCGTATCCATTATCTCGATGTGCCTTGCCTGCTCTCCCACTCTATTATCCTTTGCTTGTTGTCCAACAGGAAGTCTATGTCGTCAAAACCGTTCATAAGACAATACTTCTTGTATCCGTTTAGCGGGAATGACTCGCTGTGCCCCGTAGCCAGGTTAGTCACAGTCTGTCCGGGCACATCCACTAGGACCTGCGACTGCGGGTCTGCCTTCACCGTCTCGAACAGCTCCAGCTGCATCTCGCGCGACACCGTCACGGGCAACACGAAGCAGTTCAGCAGATTGTTGCGGTGTATGTCGGCAAACGAATTGCTTATGACCACACGCACGCCATAGCCTGCTATGGCCCATGCCGCATGCTCACGGCTGCTGCCCGAGCCCCAGTTCTGACCTCCGATGATAATCTCGTGGACTCCCTTGCGCGGGGCCTCGCTGTATTCCGGCCTGTTCATCACGAAGCTCTCCACAGGACGACCCTCGGCATCATAGCGCAGGTCGTGCATGAAGGCTTCGCCATAGAACTTTGGGTCGCGCGTGGTGAAAGCCAGGTAGCGCGCCGGGATGATGTTGTCCGTATTGTTGTTGTCTATCTCTATAGGGATGCAGGTAGACTGGATTATATCAAATTTCTCTCTCATGGCTCATTACATTTTTCTCGGGTCGGTTATCACCCCGGTTATCGCTGATGCCGCAACCGTCAGCGGCGAAGCCAGTATAGTACGCGCCCCGGGGCCCTGACGCCCCACGAAGTTACGGTTAGACGTAGATATAGCCAACTTGCCGGCAGGCACCTTGTCAGGATTCATCGCCAGGCAACTTGAGCAAGAAGGCAGACGTACCTCAAATCCGGCTTCCTCCAGAACCTTGTCCAGACCCTCGGCGACAATCTGGTCACGCACCTGCCAGCTGCCAGGCACGAGCCAGGCTACGACTCCGTCGGCCTTTTTCCTGCCCTTCACCACAGATGCAAAGGCGCGGAAATCCTCGATGCGCCCGTTGGTACAAGCTCCAAGGAAGATATAGTCCACGGGGTGCCCCTCCAGCCGCTGGCCCGGTTCGAACTGCATATACTCCAGCATATCCCTGAGCTGTACCTGCTCTGCCTCGGACATCTCGTCCATAGCTGGAACAGTACCGTCCACGGCAATGCCGGCTCCCGGATTGGTCCCGTATGTGATACGCGGAGCAATATCCTCGGCACGGAAGGTAACCTCCTTGTCGAACACGGCATCCTCATCACTCCTCAACAGCCTCCACTCCTCGACGGCGGCGTCCCAGTCCCTGCCCTTAGGTGCATACTCACGCCCCTTGAGGTACTCGAACGTCGTCTCGTCCGGAGCAATGATGCCGGCACGTGAGCCCATCTCTATACTCAGGTTAGACAGCGTGAGGCGGCCCTCCATGCTCATGTTGCGCACCGTGCTGCCGGCATACTCAACGGCATAGCCCGTGGCACCGCTCGTGGTCATACGGGCCATGATGTACAGGGCCACGTCCTTTGCCACGACGCCACGCTGCAGCTCACCCTCGATGTTGATACGCATAGTCCGGGGCTTAGACTGCAGGATGCACTGGCTGGCCAGGACCTGAGCTACCTCGCTGGTACCTATGCCCATGGCAATGGCTCCCACGGCACCGTGCGTACTGGTATGGCTGTCTCCGCAGACGATTGTCATGCCTGGCAGCGACAAGCCCTTCTCCGGCCCAACCACATGGATAATGCCGTTGTCATGGGTACCCATGTCGAAATGCCTTATGCCGAACTCCTCGCAGTTGTTCTTCAGCGTCTCCACCTGCCTGCGACCTACGGGGTCGTCTATACGCTCCTGCTGGTCACTGGGCGTGTTATGGTCCGGCATGGCCACCACCTTCTGCGGGCGGAATGCCCGTATACCCTTGTCCCTCAGTGTGTCAAAAGCCTGAGGACTCGTCACCTCGTGGGCATACAGCCTGTCAATGTACAGCTGCGTAGGACCGTCCTCCACATTCTGCACCACATGCTTGTCCCAAATCTTGTCAAACAATGTCTTACCCATTATCCTGCCATGTTTTCTTTAGAATACTCAATTATCCTGCCGACACCGCACTACCTGAACTTGTTGATGGCATCGATATATGCCTCCACGGCAGCCGTCACGATATCCGTATTGGCTCCGAAGCCATAGTATATATGCTTGTCATACTCCACAGACTGGTGAACCTTGGCCATGTCGTCGCTGCCCTTGCTGATAGCCTGTATAGTGAAGTCCTTCAGCGTCATGTCACGCCGTATTATAGACTTCAGTGCCTTCAGCGAGGCATCTACGGGTCCGTTGCCCGATGCGGCCGCCTCGAACTTCTCCTTACCTACTATCAGGCCGATGCTGGCCACCGAGCGCGTACCCTTGCCGGCCGTAACCTGCAGGTAGTCCAGCTTAACGTTCTGCGATGCCGAACGCTCCGCGCCGGCCAGTATCAGGATGTCGTCGTCCGTGACCTCCTTCTTCTTGTCGGCCAGCAACAGGAACTCCTTGTACAGGGCATCCAGCTTCTCACCGTCTATATCTATCCCGTTTATATGCAGGCGGTGCCTCAGGGCAGCACGACCGGAACGAGCCGTCAGCACGATGCTGGCCTCCTCGATACCCACCTCTCTCGGATCCATTATCTCGTAGGTCGAGGCATTCTTCAGCACACCGTCCTGATGTATACCGCTCGAGTGAGCAAAGGCATTCCTGCCCACCACGGCCTTGTTAGGCTGTACCGGCATGTTCATGAGCGACGACACCATGCGGCTGGTCGGATATATCTTCTGCGTATTTATGTTCGTCTCGATGCCAAGGTCGGGGTGAGTCCTGAAGATCATTGTGACCTCCTCCAGCGACGTATTGCCGGCACGCTCGCCGATACCGTTGATAGTCACCTCCACCTGCCGGGCACCGTTCAGCACGCCGGCAACCGTATTGGCCGTAGCCATACCCAGGTCGTTATGGCAATGCGTAGACAGTATGCTCCTGCCGGCGGCAAAGGCATCCACGTGCTCGTACAGATACTTTATCTTCTCGCCATATTCATACGGTGTGCGGAATCCCGTCGTGTCCGGAATGTTGCACACTGTGGCGCCTGCCTTGGTAACGGCCTCGATGACCCGCGCCAGATACTCATTGTCGGTGCGACCGGCATCCTCGGCATAGAACTCCACGTCCTCGACATAGCGCTTGGCATACTTCACGGCTGCCACAGCACGCTCTATGATCTCCTCGGGTGTCGAGTTGAACTTGTACCTGATATGGCTCTCGCTGGTACCTATACCTGTGTGTATACGTTTGTGCTTGGCATAGCTCAGGGCCTCCGCAGCCGCATCTATGTCCTTCTCCACGGCACGGGTCAAGGCACAGATCGTAGGCCACGTAACAGCCTTGGATATCTCCACCACGCTGTTAAAGTCTCCCGGCGAGCTCACAGGGAAGCCGGCCTCGATGACATCCACCCCCAGAGACTCCAGCTGACGGGCCACCTGAATCTTCTCCACCGTGTTCAACTGGCATCCGGGAACCTGCTCTCCGTCGCGCAGCGTAGTATCAAAAATAAACAATCTGTCACTCATAGTACTAAAATAGTTACAATTTAGGCGCAAAGATAAGAAAAAAAGAAACATAATACACACTTTCGGGACAAATCAAGGCACAAAACACAAAAATAGCCCTTTCACTCCCCCACTACACCGGTACGACCGACAAGCCATCCACGGCGGATGGTCTGATCTTTACCTTTGCCGATGTCATCATATATCTTATTCGGACTGCTTATAGCTTAGAGAGGCGCTAAAGCGGGGGCTAAGAGTTTAAGGGGTTTAAGAAGTTTAAGGGGTTTAAGAAGTTTAAGGGGTTTAAGAAGTTTAAGGGTGGATTGGAGTGCTGATTTTGTAAATATTTTTTATTGGTAGTCGTTTAAGGCGTTGTATGTATGCCTTTTAACGTTGATATAACGGTCTTTTATCGTTGAAATAACGTTGATATATCGTTGATATACATATAAAATATTGTATATCAACATGTTACACACTGACATTCTGGTCAAAAAACAGGGTGTGTATTGCACAAAATGGGCATGACGGATTGGGTGATGTAAATATTTTTCAATATGACTGGATTATTTCCCACCAAAAGATGACGGGGTATCCGTGAACAGTCTGTGGCTGAGAGACATCTTGTGATGCCATATCATCATCGGGGGGGAGGGGATGGTATGGGCATCCTTGAACGCGATAGCGGCACACAAACCAGGGCAAAACAGGAGTATAACTGGAAAAAACGGCAAAAAGGCTCACAAGACAAGCCGGAACTATTATATTTTCGGATTTTAAGTCGTATCTTTGTGACAGGAATTAGACATAATCCGTAACCAAACGAAATACGACACGAGCATAATATGAAAAAACTGTTTCTGATACTTGCGGCCCTCCTGATGGCATCCCTGCCTGCAACTCCGGTACTGAAGGAGAAGAACCTGGCACGAACATTGGGAGTCCTGCGTGCGGAGCTGGAAATGAACCATCGCCAACAGCAGATGCTGATGCAGCGCTGGGAGCAGCAGGGGGCTCAGCAGCACGAGGAGCTGGTCAGCTACATGACTCAATGTGAGCAGATCGGACTGATGCTTTATTCGCAGAGTCCGGACAACACCTTTGACATGGCATACGCCTGCCAGCATGCCACGAACCTGTACAACAGGCTGAACGACCGCAACGGCAAGATGCTGCCATACGACAAGATACTGCTCCGTCTCAGGCGCGAGCTGGAACGTCTGGATGCCCTGATAGCATCGCTCAAGGCCATGCCGCCAGTCGAGGCAGAGCACAAGGAGGAACTGACCCAGGCTGACAGCCTGCTGCTGAGCGTGATTGACTCGCTGGGCGACGCAGTGGCCACCCACGACTCCGTGGCTGTCCACGCCGACCCGCACGAAGCCGCAGAGCGTACTGTCTCGGGCATGGGAGACGAGCCGCTATTCCTCACGGGACAGCAGCTCCAGGACCGTGCCGAATGCCTAAAGTATGCGCAGGTAATACGCGACAACATGCTGAAGTTCATGGAAGCCCTGGAGAACGAGAGTGTATACTATGCCTCCGTACAGGAAAAGGTCAGCAACCTCAACAAGTTTGCACAGCGCCGCTACCTGATGCTGCAGGACAACATCTTCCGCAACGGCAGCGACAACTACCTGAAGGTATTGTTCAACCTGCCGCGATACGTGATGCAGGCCAAGATGTCGTACACCAACAAATACCGGCCGTTCGAGGGCAAGGAAACAGGATACAGCGAATGGCGCGGTGCCCCAGTCCTCTTTGTCAGCCTCTTCCTTGTCATCTATCTGGGCGGAGCATGGATACTGACATACGGGGTGCTGAGGCTGCTGGTACCCAGACGATGGCGCGGCCCTGACTACAGGCAAAAGCGCCACATGCTGACGAACGTCATAGGCATAGGCATATTCGGCATAGCCGTGATGGTTGTCCGGGCCATGGTAGACCGAAGCATAATACAGATGGGCACGGGGATGATGATCAACACGGCATGGCTGCTGGAAGCTATCTTCCTGTCGCTGTACGTAAGGCTCAGGGGCGAGCAGATGCTGCACGCGGCAAAGATCTACACTCCCCTGATAGTCCTCGCCTTCTTCGTGATAATGTTCCGCATAGTCCTGCTGCCCAACACTATCATAAACCTGGTATTTCCGCCAGTCATGCTCGCGCTGTGCATCTGGCAGACGATAGTGTCGTCACGCCACCGCAGCCACCTGCCGATGCTGGACATAATATACTCGTGGCTCACTACCGTCATGATGGTCGCTTCAACCGCGATGACATGGGCCGGATACTCGCTGATGGCGGTGCAGCTGATATTGTGGTGGATGTTCCAGCTGGCTGCCATCATGACCATAACCTGCATACATGTCCTGCTGAAGAAATACGAGGACGGTCACGTCCTGATGCGCCTGTCGCCCGGACTGAGGGAACACGCAATGCAGGGCCATGACGTAACGGCAGAGAAAGCCAGGGTGCAGAAAGACATGGCCAAAGGCAAGTACATCGGCAAGACCTGGCTGTACGACCTGGCCAACTTCTGTCTCGTACCAATCCTGGCATGCATGAGCGTCCTGTGGAGTTTCTACTGGGCGGCTGCCACGTTCAACATGACTGCCCTGTGCCGCAAGATATTCTTGTATAACTTCGTGGACGTAGACGGGCTTATCCAGATTTCGATATTCAAGCTGTGCATAGTCACCGCCCTGTTCTTCATCTTCCGCTGGGCAAACTACACGATACGCAGTATCTATATCCAATACCGTCTCCAGACCACAGCGGACGAGGACAGCATCAACTTCACCCTGGCACGCAACCTGATAGCCATAGTGACATGGGGACTGTTCACCATAATATCCCTGGTGGTCCTGAAGGTGCCGCGCTCGGGCATATCGGTAATCACGGCGGGTCTGGCCACCGGTATGGGCTTCGCCATGAAAGACCTGCTGGAAAACTTCTTCTACGGAATATCGCTGATGACAGGGCGTGTGCGTGTGGGAGACTACATCGAATGCGACGGAATCACAGGTCGTGTCGAGCGCATCACATACCAGAGCACTATGATAGACACGCTGGACGGATGCGTCATAGCGATCCTGAACAGCGCCCTGTTCACCAAGAACTTCAAGAACCTGACCCGTACAGACGACTACCAGCTGGTAAAACTGCCGGTAGGCGTGTCATACGGCACGGACATTGACCGCGTACGAGATGCAGTAATCAGTGCCATGAACCGGGATTCGGCTCTCAACCTGGACCAGTTCGGCAACAAGCGCAGCGACGATGCTCCGCTGCTTGACCCGGAGAAGAAAGTGACGGTACGCTTTGCCGGATTCGGCGACAGCAGCGTAAACCTGTACGTGTGCGCATGGAGCCGCGTGGAGGAACTGGGATGGCTAAAGCCACACTGGGAGGAAGTCGTATACAATGCCCTCAACCGGGCCGGCATCGAAATTCCGTTCCCGCAGCGCGACCTCAACATCAGGACCGCGTTCGACCCAGGTATTCTAAACGGCAAGGAAGAAAAGCACGCTCAAACCCAAGAGAAAGAATGAGAAGCCATGCCCCCGTCATACGACGCCTGCTGGACAGCGGGCTGGATTTTGCCCTGTACCGCTTCCCGGGGCAGGAGGAGCCATGCCTTGTCCTGCAACTGGAAGGCGAGGCTTCCGTAGTAAGCGACACAGAGGAGCCAGAGGGATTCATCCTGGCGCCGTTTGCAGAGACCGAGATGACACCGACCCTGCTGATACGTCCCGACGTTGCGGTACGCGGATGGGAACTGATCGACCTGCATACCCGCAAACTGCCTCACCGACGCATCTCGCTGAGCAACATACCGCTGGTGCGGACAGAGACGGACATCGAGAAGAGCAACACCTACAAGGTTGCATACCGTACGTTCAAGTACCAGCTGGACAAGGAGAACTACCAGAAGCTCGTCCTCTCGTATGCCGAACAGTGCGAATGGGACGGAGCAGGTCATGAGGACAGGGTATTCATCAAGGCTATGGCAGACTATCCCGATTCCATGGTATCACTCGTCTATGTCAAGGCGGCCGGCCGATGGATAGGGTGTACGCCCGAACTGCTTCTCGAGGGATACGGGGACAAATGGCATACCATGGCTCTTGCCGGCACAATGGACTCATGGAAGACCGGCTGGTCACAGAAGAACATTCGCGAACAGGCTCTTGTCACCGACTATATAGAGGGACAGCTGCAGGGACTCGGAGCCCGTATATTACGCGAGGGTCCCTACACCACCCGTGCAGGGGCTCTGGCACATCTGCGCACGGACTTCACCTTCCACCTGCAACGCCAGCTGTCGCCCTACCACATAGCACGCATCCTGCACCCCACCCCGGCCGTATGCGGCCTGCCTAAGGACGAGGCATGGCACTTCATCCGGCTATTCGAGCGTAACCGCCGCCTGTACTACGCAGGATACCTGGGACCCATCAACCTCAAAGGCGAGACCGACCTGTACGTAAACATACGCTGTGCCAACATCCGTCCTGGCGGCAAGGCCCTGTTCTTTGCCGGCGGCGGACTGACCCGCGACAGCAGCTTTCAGGACGAAAGGACGGAGGTCAGGCACAAGCTGGAGACTCTAAAGGACCTATACTGACACCATACACTCATGCTCACATCAGACAGGAATACACTCGAACTGCTGGCACTACTCACAGCTCACGGCATCACGGAGCTCGTACTGTGCCCGGGCAGCCGTAACGCAGGAATAGTTCACAGTGCCCTGGACTGCGGGAAATTCAACTGCCACCCTGTCACAGACGAGCGCAGCGCCGGCTTCTATGCCATAGGTCTTGCACAAGCCACCGGCATGCCTGCTGCAGTCGTCGTAACCAGTGGAAGCGCACTGGCCAACCTCTATCCCGCAGCTTGTGAGGCATACTACCAGAGAGTTCCCGTAATCTTCATCTCCGCCGACCGGCCTGCCGAATGGATAGGCCAGATGGACGGGCAGACAATGATACAACCAGGGGCTCTCGGACCAGACATACCGTCATTCTCCCTTCCGCAGGGGAAAGAAAGCCTGTGGCACGCAAACCGCCTCATCAACGAGGCAATCCTGGAATGTACGCACAGGACATGCAAGCCCGTACATATCAACATTCCCGTGAGCGAGCCTATATACGACTTTACGCAGCAATGCCTGCCCGATGTGCGCAAGATAGTGCGCATAGCAGGCTTGGACGACCGCAATATCGGACTGCTGGCAGAAATGGCACTTGCGTGCAAGCGTGCCATACTCCTGGCTGGACAGATGCCGGCATGCATGGCAGGAACTCTTGACATCAAGGGGGCGGACATGACAGTAGTTGCCGAGAACCTCAGCAACCTGTCACCTCGGGACTACACCAACTCATACGACGTAGACTGGGACAGGATGCAGCCTCTGGATCTCGTAGTCACGACAGGAGGCCATCTTACGGACAAGCGCATGAAAGAATGGATGCGCAGGAATCCTCCGCGCCAGCACTGGCATGTAAGCGAGGACGGGAAGATAGCAGACCTGTTCCGCTGCCAGACTGTTGCCATCGAGGCACCATGCCGTGACTTCCTGCGGTCCGTACCTCTGTATGGCAGACATGCCGGCCTGCCTGTAAGGAAGAGCGCCGCATCACCTATTATAGACAGGCTCTTCGGCAAATTGCCGTCAAACGCGGCAGTACATCTTGCCAACAGTACGACAGTCCGTGCCTCACAGCTTTCATCCACCACGGCTACAATCTGCTGCAACCGTGGTATCAACGGCATCGAAGGCTGCATGAGCACGGCCGTGGGATATGCCGCAGCGAACCCGGACAGTCCTGTGTTCCTGATAATCGGAGACCTGGCATTCTTCTACGACCAGAACGCTCTGTGGAACGTAGACCTACCTGCCAATCTGCACATACTGCTTATCAACAACGGAGGGGGGGCAATATTCGATACGCTGCCGCTGCCGGACGACAGGCTCAGCCGCCGGTACATACAGGCGAGCCACCATGTAACAGCCAGGGCCGCGGCAATGGAATACGGCATCAGATATCTCGACGACGAGTCCCAAATGGACGAATTCATCGCGAGCACATGCACCGTAATACTGGAAATCAAAGACTGGAATCACGCTACACGAAATCAGATATTATGAACAGAGACTGGAAACAAGTCAGGCAATACCGGGAGATACTGCTGGACGAATGGCAGGGAATTGCCAGGATAACAATCAACCGTCCGCATGTCAGGAATGCATTCACACCGCTGACTACCGAGGAAATGGGGGACGCCATGCGCTGGTGCAACGAGGCAGGACACATCCGCGTGGTAATACTGACCGGTGCGGACTCACCTCGCAAAGAGGGACAGACATACGAAGAATGGATGGCTACAAACGCTTTCTGCTCCGGCGGCGACATGAATGTCAAGGGACGCGGAGGATATATAGACGAGAACGGCATCCCACGGCTCACTGTCCTGGACGTGCAGAAACAGATTCGTTCCATTCCCAAGCCTGTAATAGCAATGGTCAACGGCTTTGCCGTAGGCGGCGGCCACGTACTTCACGTGGTATGCGACCTGACCATCGCCTCCGAGAATGCCAAGTTCGGACAGACGGGTCCCAAGGTCGGAAGCTTTGATGCAGGATTCGGGTCAAGCTATCTCGCGCGCATAGTGGGACAGAAGAAGGCAAGGGAAATCTGGTACATGTGCCGTCTGTATACAGCCCGTGAGGCCGAGGAGATGGGGATGGTCAACAAGGTAGTCCCGCACGACAGGCTTGAGGACGTCACAGTCGAATGGGCTCAGCAGATGATGCAGCATTCTCCCCTGGCAATGCGGATGATAAAGCGGGGGCTCAATGCCGAACTGGACGGGCAGGCTGGCATACAGGAACTGGCCG
>DFKL01000120.1 GCA_002373535.1 Prevotellaceae bacterium UBA3646
CGACTTCACCACCCTGTCCAACGACGAGGATGGTGCCGCGCTGGCCATCGAACGTGCCTTTGAGGAGGAGAAGGAGAAGCCGGAAGAGGACATGGAGGTTCCCGTCGACGTGCTGAATGCCCAGAACAAGAATACTCTGATGGGGACCCTGGGTATGCAATATACGTTTGCCAGCCCAAAGCGCGTAGAGGGTACGATGCCTGTTGACGGGCGTACGCGACAGCCTTTCGGCATTCTGGCGGGCGGTGCTTCGCTGGCGCTTGCCGAGACGCTGGCAGGTCTCGGAAGCCTGATCGTATGCAAGCCTGGCGAACTTGCCGTAGGCATGCAGGTGTCCGGCAACCATGTCAGCAGCGCACATGAAGGCGATACTGTCCGGGCCGTTGCGACTCCCGTGCATCTTGGACGCAGCAGTCATGTATGGAACGTGGATGTCTTTACCAGTACCGGCAAACTGGTCAGCAGCGTGCGTGTGACGAACAGCATAATCAAGAAGGATATCTGATGATGTGTCTGGCAGGAGCACAGCCTGCTCCTAACGACCGGGGCTGCTGACGACCGACTGGGGGGGGCTATGAATTGGACATGGCCCATCTGTTCTTGGCCGAGGTATGCAGGACGGGGCGCAACAGATGGTGGCCGACGAGCGGAATCCGGGACGAAAGGGCATTCAGTTCTGCCATCTTTTCTTTCTGCCGTGTCTTTTCCTCTTCGCTGACTTCCACATGTATGCCTGCATCACGCAGCATCATGCGACTCTTTCCTGCCACCAGCAGTTCGAGGTATAGCTGGACATACACGCACATATCAAAGAATACGAGGGGATGGAAGCGCTGGCGTATGGATGCCAGGTACTTGCCTGAAGGTGTGTCGCAGAGTCTCCCCTCGTGTAATGCCTGAAGCAAGATCACGTCCGTCTGTATGGAGACGTCCAGCCAACGTAGCGTCTGGCGTTCGTTGAACCTGCCTACTGCTACATAGACAAGGAAGAATGTAGTGACTACGCACAACAGCTGGGCCGACGGTGAGAACAGCCACATATTATATATATAATGTATCGCGACAGAAGGTATGAGCAGGAGTATGCCTGATGCATAATTCCTGCGGACGTCGTGTGTCGATCTGCCGTCAGACCATGGCAAAAGCAGCCAAAGGGAGGCTGCCGTCGAGGTACATCCCATGTGCAGCATGCCGGTTCCCATGCCGCGTACAATGGCCGTACCTGTCTCCATGTCGGGGAACATGGACAGATAAAGGATGTTCTCGACAAATGCGAATCCGGCACCTACGGCCTGCCCGTATATCTGTGCCTCGGCAAGGAAGGCTATACGCCTGCGTGCTATCAGGACGACGAGTAGCGAAGACTTCAGGCCCTCCTCGAGCAAGACGGATGGCAACAGGCCTGTCCATGGCCGGCCGTCATGGAAATGTCGCCAAAGCTGGGCGATGGCATATACCATCAGCGTACACGCCGCACCCCATAGGAAATGACCCGCCAGCCTGCGCCAACGGGTCATGGAGAATGCGTCAAATATCTGCAGCACTCCCAGGTACAGGATTATCGGGAGCAGTGCTGCCAATACCGGGAGCGTACCGGGACTCACTTGCTTGCCATATTAACATCGGGAGCCAATATAGACATATTGCTCCAATAGTCTATCTCGTCATCGTTCTGTGCCAGAGAGGCGTTTACCGAACAATGGCTGGCGACCATGTCACGGGCCGTGGCTGCCATGATATTGTCCTGAAGATTCTGGGGGGTAATGAAACTGTCCACCGAAGCGACGAAAGCCTTACCTCCGGCTATCTGTGATTCAATTGCCGCGTATGCGACCTTGGCATTACGCAAAGCCTTCTTCATATCCACCTTCTTTCCTTCCTGCATTTCCTGAGCTGCCTTGAGTGCATATGCCGCTGCATCGAACGACTCGGAGTTGTGCAGGACCACATCGGTAAGAGAGGCCAGCCCGTTCTGTAGCTTGTCGTTGTCCACCGTCGACATGCAGGCCATACGATACAGGGAACTAAACTCTGCGATACGTGAATACATTACACGAAGGGAAGCAACAGTACGTGCCTGAGCCTCTTTGTCCTTGGCGTACTTCTTCTGGAAGCACATGTAGTCTGGAGATGTGATAATCTCGCGGTTGGCGCTATAGGCTGGCAACGCGTTTACGTCGCCGCTGAGTTTTTCAGAATCTGCACACGGGAGACCCAGGAATGCACCAAGTGCATATCCGATTGCCAGGGTCAGAAGACAATAGGCATAAACATTCTTTTTCATAGTCTTTTTGTAATATATGATGGTTCTTAATTCAGATTCCGGCGAGTTCTACGACTTTGTCTATTGCTGACTGAAGTCCGTCGGGATTCTTTCCTCCTGCGGTTGCAAAGTGCGCCTGTCCGCCTCCGCCGCCCTGGATAAGCTTGCCGGCCTCGCGCACAAGCTTGCCGGCATTGCAGCCCGAGGCTACGAGGTCGTCGCTGAAACATACTGTGAGCGTCGGTTTGCCGTATGCCAGGCTGCCAAGTACCAGCATGAGTCTCTGACCATACTGTGCACGCAACTGGAAGGCGATGTCCTTTGCCGACTGCGCCTCTATCGGTGCTATGCCGGTAATGACCTTGACACCATTGCGGTCCTGGGCATTTGCTACAAGTTCCTCCTTGAACTGCCGTGCCTTGGCGGCCTTGAAGTCATCGACTTGTCTCTTGAGCTCTATATTGTCGTTGATGGCTTTCTGGATTGTCGCCATCAGGTCCGGGGCATTGTTGAAGAGTGACTTGAGGTCCGACACGAGGTCCTGCGTCTTGTCCATCATCTCCTCGACGGCCTTGCCTGTGATGGCTTCTATACGGCGGATGCCTGCTGCCACACTGCTCTCGCTGAGGATGCGTACCATGCCTATACGGCCTGTACTGCTTGCATGGCATCCTCCGCAGAACTCAACGCTGTTGCCAAACTGTACGACCCTGACCTTGTCTCCGTATTTCTCTCCGAACAGGGCTATTGCGCCCAGCTTCCTTGCTTCCTCTATTGGTGTGTTGCGGTATTCCTGAAGGGGCAGGTCCTGACGGATGCGCTCGTTGACCAGATGCTCTACTTCACGGATTTGTTCCGGTGTCACCTTCTCGAAGTGTGAAAAGTCGAACCTTAGTGACCGGGCAGTGACCAGGGAGCCTTTCTGTTCGACGTGCTCTCCGAGCACTTCCTTGAGTGCCTGGTCGAGCAGGTGGGTACATGTGTGATTGGCTTCGATGGCGCGGCGTGCCTCTACGTCTACGCAGGCCATAAACTCTGCCTCAGGATTGGTTGGTATGCGCTCCAGAAGGTGGATGCTGACTCCGTTTTCCTTTTTTGTGTCAAGTACCTTGATGGTCTCCTGATCGTTGACGAGGACGCCTGTATCACCTACCTGTCCGCCCATCTCGCCGTAGAACGGGGTTTGATCCAGTATTGCCTCATAGACCGTGCCTTTCTTTTGTCTTACTTCACGGTACTTGACTATATGGCAGCTGTATTCTGTATAGTCGTATCCGACGAATGTGCTGATCTCTGGCTTGCCTTGTGTCTCTGCCACGACTGTCCAATCTCCGGTCTCGACCTGTGCTGCATTGCGAGCGCGTGTCTTCTGCTTCTCCATCTCTGTGTCGAAGCCGGACTCGTCGACAGTCATGCCGTTCTCCTTGCAGATAAGTTCCGTAAGGTCGAGGGGGAATCCGTATGTGTCGAACAGCGTAAATGCCTTGTCTCCCTCTATCTGCGTCTTTCCGGCCTTGCGGGTGTCGTCTATCATGCTGTTCAGAAGTCGTATTCCTGTCTCGAGCGTACGAAGGAAGGAGTCCTCCTCTTCCTTCATAACCTTCATGATGAGGTCCTTCTGGGCAACGAGTTCGGGGAATGCTTCTCCCATTTCCTGAACCAGGGTCGGTACCAGGGTGTAGATGAACGGCTTCTTCTGATTCAGGAATGTGTAGCCATAGCGTACTGCACGGCGCAGTATACGACGGATCACATAGCCGGCCTTGGCATTGCCGGGCAACTGTCCGTCGGCGATAGAGAAAGCTATCGCACGCAAGTGGTCTACTATGACTCGCATTGCTATGTCCTTCTTCTCGTCCGTGCCATACTGGCATCCTGCCTTTTGTGCCATGGCCTGTATCAGTGGCTGGAAGATGTCCGTGTCGTAATTGGAGGTCTTGCCTTGTATCGAGCGTACAAGGCGCTCAAATCCCATTCCGGTATCTATGACGTTCATGCCTAACGGCTCCAGCCGCCCGTCTGCCTTACGCTGGTATTGCATGAACACTATGTTCCATATCTCTATTACCTGAGGGTCGTCCTTGTTGACCAGTTCGCGGCCTGGAATCCTTGCTTTCTGCTCGGCCGTACGGCTGTCGAGGTGAATCTCGCTGCAGGGACCGCATGGGCCGGTGTCTCCCATCTCCCAGAAATTGTCGTGCTTGTTGCC
>DFKL01000007.1 GCA_002373535.1 Prevotellaceae bacterium UBA3646
AGATGTGGTAGTCTTCAGCCTGCAAAATGACCTATACGCCAAAGTTTTCCTGCGTATAACGGCAGATTTAGAAATCAGATGTACTGTGCTTCGATAATTAGAGGTTAGAGAAAGAGCGCTTAGTGCCCACCGCTAACTTTATCGAAAAGATTAGCAGTGACTAAGGCAAAAAAAGAGCGGGAGGTGTTGCTGCCTCCCGCTCTATGTTTATTGTTAAAGTACCTGACCAGCCTATCTCTCTGCCCTCATTGGATTGTTGAGAAAATCCTTATACGCAAGGCGTATGCCGTCCTCAAGTTCCGTGCGATAGGTCCATCCGAGTGACTTGGCCTTGCTGACATCGAGGAGTTTGCGCGGAGTGCCGTTGGGACGGGTCGTATCCCACTTTATTAACCCGTCGTAGCCTACGACTCTGGCCACAAGTTCTGTCAGCGCCTTGATGGTCAGTTCCTTGCCAGTCCCGGCATTGACTGTCTCGTCGCCGCTGTAGTTGTTCATGAGGAACACGCAGAGGTTGGCAAGGTCGTCGACGTATAGGAACTCGCGCAGCGGGCTGCCGTCTCCCCAACAAGTGACCTCAGGTGCCCCTGATTCCTTTGCCTCGTGGAACCGGCGTATGAGTGCTGGCAATACATGGCTGTGCTCGGGATGATAGTTGTCGTTGGGGCCGTACAGGTTGGTGGGCATGACTGAGATGTAGTCCGTGCCATATTGCCTGTTGAGGTACTCGCAATACTTGAGACCGCTAATCTTGGCGAGTGCATATGCTTCATTGGTCTTCTCGAGCTCGCTGGTCAGCAGGCAGCTTTCGGGCATGGGCTGCGGAGCCATGCGCGGATATATGCAGCTGGAGCCGAGGAACTGGAGTTTGCGGCATCCGTTTTTCCATGCTGAGTGGATGACGTTCATCTCAAGCATCATATTATCGTACATGAAGTCTGCCAGGGCGCTCTGGTTGGCAACGATACCGCCGACCTTTGCCGCCGCCAGGAATACGTATTCAGGCTTCTCCTGACAGAAGAAGCGATCAACGGCCTGCTGGTCGATGAGGTCAAGCTGGGCATGGGTACGGGTCACGATATTGGTGTAACCCTGCCGCTGCAGTTCGCGCACTATGGCACTGCCGACCATGCCTCGGTGACCGGCAACATAAATCTTACTGTCTTTTTCCATTACTTTACCACTCCTTTTTCGAGATATTCTGCCAGATTAGTGCGCATGACACCGGCTACGTGGTCGGCGGCTACTTTCTGCATGTCATGAGAAACCATAATCTGCACGAGCTGTTCGAACGTGGTGGTCATTGGGTTCCAGCCAAGTTCCTTTCTGGCCTTCGTGGGGTCTCCCCACAGGTTTACGACGTCCGTCGGCCGGTAGAAATCCTCGCTTACGGCCACTACCACCTTGCCCGAGGCTGTATCGATGCCCTTCTCGTCAACGCCAACTCCTTCCCAGCGCAGCTCTATTCCGGCATAGTGGAATGCAAGGGTGGCAAATTCGCGCACCGTATGCTGGACGCCTGTTGCTATGACGAAATCCTCTGGCTTGTCGTGCTGCAGGATGAGCCACATGCACTCGACGTAATCCTTGGCATAGCCCCAGTCGCGAAGACTGTCAAGGTTACCCAGATACAGACAATCCTGCTTGCCTTGAGCAATACGGGCGGCTGCCAGTGTTATCTTGCGCGTCACGAATGTCTCGCCACGGCGCTCCGACTCATGGTTGAACAGGATGCCCGAGCAACAGAACATACCGTATGCCTCGCGGTACTCCTTCACTATCCAGTAGCCGTACAACTTGGCCACGGCATACGGGCTGTACGGATGAAAGGGGGTATTCTCGTTCTGCGGAACTTCCTCGACCTTGCCGTAAAGCTCCGAGGTGGAAGCCTGATAGATTTTACATGTCTTTTCCAGATGGTTGGTACGTACGGCCTCGAGAATACGCAGCACGCCTACGGCATCTACGTCAGCCGTGAACTCGGGAGCGTCAAAGCTTACCTGTACATGGCTCTGTGCCGCTAGGTTATATATCTCGCACGGCTGTACCTTGCCTACGAGTTTGACCAGCGACATGGAGTCACCCATATCGGCATAGTGGAGATGGAAATCCGGCTTTCCCTCCAGGTGGGCTATACGCTCGCGAAAGTCTACAGAGGAACGGCGTATGATTCCATGTACTTCGTAACCCTTTTCCAAGAGGAACTCACTCAGATAACTACCGTCCTGGCCAGTTACGCCTGTGATTAATGCAACTTTTTTACTCTTCATCTTTTTATTATATATTTTGAGTGTATTTTTTATGATCTGGATATCTGAAGGCCGGTCTCGCTGAGGCACATGTCTACGAACCGTGCCCTGTTGTTGGGTCTGTTCTCCGTAAGGATATGGCGGATGCGGGCTGCTGCCTGATGGTCCTTGGCTATCATATACAGATAGCCGCCACCACCTGCCCCCGGCAACTTAAGTCCATGACACAGGTCTTCTACCTGTGATACGATAGCCTGCACTTCCGGCGGATTGGTCCCGCTGTCCAATGTCTGGTTTTGCTGCCACGTGCGCCCTACGAGGCGTGCCATCTGTGTAAAGTTACCATGCATGATGGCGCGATACATGTCCCAGGAATGCTCCTTCATCTGCGCGAGGAGTTGCAGGCTCTCGGTGTCGTAGAGGAACATGCTTCGCACTATCTCTGTCAGGATCTTCTTGGCCGTGCGTGTCAGTCCCGTATAATATAGTAGATGACATGGCTTGTACTCGGGATCCGTGAACAGGCTGTCGCTGAGCCAGCGTACCTCTGGAGTCTGGTTGAAGCCGACAGCCGTGGTCAGCATCTTGACTCCGTGCAGCACTCCGCCATACTGGTCTTGCCATCCACCTCCCGTGGTTAGCAGTTGCTCGAGTACCAACGTGCGGTTGCATATCTCCGTCTTGTCCCAGTCAAGTCTGCAGAAGTTGCCGACTGCACCCAAGACAGTTGCCGCAAGGATGCTGCTTGTCCCCAAGCCGCTGCCTGCCGGTATTGCGCTGAGCAGTGTAACCTCTATGCCGCAGCCGAATTCCCTAAGCTGTTCTCCGAGATTGTCATACCTGGCCAGACAGTACTCTGGCAGGAAACCCGCCAGGGCAAGCGAAGCCTTGGGAATGGAGAAGGGCGAACCGACTAGTGCAAAGTCGCGCAACTCATCCCAAGTGGTAACTTCCTCTCTGGCCCCGAGGTCTATACTGCGCAGTATTATCTTGTATTCCCGGCATGGCTTGACGTACACCTGCAGTGGCGGCTGTCCGTTGAGCTCGATGGCAAGGTTGACCACGTTACCCCCGCTGGTCAGACAGTATG
>DFKL01000080.1 GCA_002373535.1 Prevotellaceae bacterium UBA3646
TGCCGAACTGTCTGGAACATTCCGTACACTGGAAGACAAGCCTCTGGCCTGAATGATATTTTGTTTCGTCAAAGGCAATGTATGAATCGCATTTGGGACATCGTACGCGCTTCATAGTGCCATAACCCAAATTTGTGCAAAGAGAGAATCTGAGTTTCGGATCTCGCGAACCTTGTCATATGCCTTGGCAGAATCAGCATAGCCGGCTAAGATAACGCGTATCATCTTGCCATCCTTTATTTTCATGGCATTTTCAAGCCCCATGCCCTGAAGCTTCTGAACATATGCATCGGCCATGTCGTCTGTAATGGCACTTGCCATTACTACACAATAGCCTGTTGGTGCCACATCTGTATGGTTTTCTTCCACGGCATTCTCGCTTGGTGTCCTATTAACAGGTACGGTCGTTGATACAGAGGCTTTGGGGATTTCATCGACCATGTTGTCCAAGGCATTGGCGCGTTGTGGCTTTACCTTGGAAGAGAAAACAGATTCAATAGCATTCCAGGACAATACCTTAGCAGTTGCACGAACGTCAAAATTGCTGAATCGAGGAACAAACAACATGAATGCTATCAAGACGACCGCTGCAGCAGCAAGAGTACGCTGTACTGTTGAACGTCTGATACTAATTGTTATACGCGGTATGTCAGCATCATTATCATTTTTTTCTGCAGTATGGAGTCTTGTCAGCAAGAAGGAGTCTAACCCATACAGTTCCGGTGAATTGATGCCGGCCTCACAAACATTAAACAGATAGTCAGCACCTTTCTGGCTTAATTCTCCGATGGTACCTATCTCGACGGCTCCCTGCTCTATGATAGTACTACGGATATCTGCCGTATAGTCATAAATCCACTGTGAGGCTATATTACGGCTGACGTGATGGATTTTCATGATGCAATCCGCAAGTTTGCTATCGTCAGGATTGATTGTGTTGCGAACATATACACTTCGGTAGGGTGGCAGAAAAGTACTCTCGCCGACTATGTAGCGAGCACTTCTGTTCTCCGACACGAAAGTACACAACCCAGGCACGGCAACTTCATCGTGCGATGCCAAGAGGTATTCAATATGTCTGCTCAAATCTTTCACTGTTGCAAAGATAAAATATTATTTTTATAAGACGCCAGAATTTTTAGACATTTTTACGCCTTGCCTGAATCTTTTTTTTCTCTTGATTTCCTCTTGTCTGCCGTTCCTTTTTGTGTTTCAACGTCTTGTGTAGCGACATTGTCAAGATTTTTTCTTTTATGTCTTTGACAACGTCCATGCCTCTTGCCTTCGCATTGAGGGCTATGCTTTCCTTTTTGCCTGTGATTTTCTTTTGACGGCCTGCAATTACCTGATGTGGATTCGTATTTGGGGCCTGTGCCTAAATTTGACGGGATTGGCATCTTTTCAACCTCATAACCCAGGAATTTCTCTATTTTCAAGAAATCATATTGATCTTCCTGGCTTACAAGCGTTACTGCACTGCCACCGGCACCGGCTCTTGCCGTTCGTCCGATACGATGTACGTAATCCTCGACATCGCGAGGGACATCGTAATTAATGACAAGTGTTATGTCATCAATATCAATACCTCTGGACACTATATCTGTCGCGACGAGAACATCTATCTTTGAAGCACGAAATTGGAACATAACTTCATCCCGCTCGTTCTGACTGAGATCGCTATGCATAGCCATACAATTGAAACCTTTTCTTGAAAGAGTAAGGAATAATTCCTTGGTTTTCTGCTTACTACCGCTAAAAACAATAACTCTTTCAGGCTTTTGGCGCTTAAAGATTTCTGTTATAATACCCACCTTTTGCCTATCATAGCAGACGTATGCCATCTGGTGGATACGCTCTACCGGCTTACTTACTGCAAGCCTGACTTCGACAGGATTGTCCAGCAGTGTGTGTGCAAGTTTACGAATCTTCTCTGGCATTGTCGCACTGAACATTATCGTCTGGTGTTTTTTAGGCAGGTACTTTGCTATCTTTAGTATGTCATCACTAAATCCCATGTCTAACATGCGGTCCGCCTCGTCCAGGATAAAGAAAGATACGCGTGAAAGATCTATATTTCCCAACGAGAGATGGCTGATAAGCCTGCCTGGAGTTGCGATGACGACATCTGCCCCAAACTGCATACCACGTTTTTCCTGCTCGTAACGTATACCGTCATTCCCGCCATATACAGCGATGCTGCTGATGTCCGGAAGATAGTATGAGAAGCCCTGCATTGCCTGGTCAATCTGCTGTGCCAGCTCCCTCGTAGGAGACATAATAACGCAATTGATAGCATCTGTGGGGTAGTCACCATAGCTCAGTTCACTGAGAACCGGCAACAGATAGGCTGCAGTCTTGCCTGTTCCTGTTTGTGCCACCCCAAGAATATCACGTCCTTCCAAGATTGGTGGAATGGCATGTTCCTGAATAGGGGTACACTGGGTAAAATTCATGTCATCCAAAGCATCCAATACAGGGTCGCTTAGTTTCGTTTCGTAAAAATCCACTGTGTATAAATAAGATTTATGTAATATATTAACGCGGTGCGCGCTTGTACAAAATTATAGTAATTGGTATGTATATCAGGTTCGGTAACCACGCGGCAAGCCATGGCTGCATCCCGGCCTGTGTACTGAAACTGGCACATATACCTTGCAGGAGTATGTATATAGCGCTTAGTGCCAGCCCGGCTCCTAAGGCAAATCCCATACCGCCTTTGCGCTTACGGCATGAAATTGAAGCACCTATTGCACTGAGCACGAATGCAGCAAACGGTGCAGCTATTCGCTTGTGATATTCGACCTCGAAATCCCTGAGACCTGCAGTACCACGTATCCGCTGACGGTTTATATAATCTTCCAGCTGCTCCGAGGTCATCGTCTCCTGCATCTTATTTGTCGTAAGGAAATCCTGTGGCTCAAGTGTTATTATACTGTCAATCTGGTTGATATAAGTAATCTTTTCCTGTAAGCCTTTCATTTCACGAATACTGACGTTTCGCAAAGTCCACCTGAACCTTACGTCTGAAATCGTATCGTATTCTGCCGTCATTGCCGTCAGATGTGAGACAAGTTTCTTATGTTCGAATTTGTCTAATGAAAAATGGTAGCCGGTGTGTGACGGACCGTCGTAATGTTCCATATATGCAATTACACCTGTATCGACCTGCATCTGAACATTATCCGCCCACGTGGGTACGCTCAACCGTTTCTTATATTTGTTCTCAAATGCAAGCCGTTTGACCGAACCACTTGGGATTACGTCCGTACCTAGATAATATGAAATACCCGCAATCACACATGCGCTCAACATATATGGCAACATTAACCTACGGAAACTGACGCCTGCCGCCAACATCGCAATAATCTCACTGTTGCCTGCCAACTTTGAAGTAAAGAAAATTACGGATATAAAGACAAACAGTGAAGAGAACAAGTTTGAGTAGAATGGAATAAAATTCAGGTAGTAGTCAAATACTATCCCCTCCAATGGTGCATTGTTGGCGGTAAACTTGTCAACGTGCTCGTTAAAGTCGAAGACAACGGCAATAGTCATTATGAGAACGATACTGAAGAAGTATGTTCCCAGGAATTTCTTGACTATATACCAATCTAACTTGCGCAACGTGAGGATATATCAGACAAAAGTTATTGTTTAAAGCCTATTTGTGACTTTTCGCATCATAATATTCTTCCATGTACTGAAATCACCTGCGATAATATGTTTGCGGGCTTCCCTGACAAGCCACAGATAGAATGCAAGGTTATGTATCGAGGCTATTTCAAGCGCAAGCAGTTCCTGCGCCTTGAAAAGGTGATGCAGGTATGCCTTGGAATAGTACAGGTCGCAAGTAGACGTTCCGTTCGGGTCTATTGGCGAGAAGTCGGCTTCCCACTTCTTGTTTCTCATGTTCATTATTCCTTCGCTGGTAAAGAGACAGGCATTCCTGCCGTTACGTGTAGGCATCACACAGTCAAACATATCTACGCCACGTTCAATACCCTCCAATATATTGGCTGGCGTACCGACTCCCATGAGGTAACGCGGACGGTCTTTGGGCAAGATTTCGTTTACGACCTCTATCATTTCATACATTACTTCTGCAGGTTCCCCGACAGCCAGACCGCCAATGGCATTACCGTCTGCATTCTTGGAAGCAACGAATTCTGCACTCTTTTGACGAAGGTCACGGAAAGTACACCCCTGAACAATCGGGAACAGACTTTGGCGGTAGCCATACAATGGTTCGGTTTCATTAAAGCGTCTGATACAACGATCCAGCCAACGGTGTGTTAATCCTAAGGACTTTTCGGCATACGCCCTGTCGCTTGTTCCGGGTGGGCATTCGTCTAAGGCCATAATGATATCCGCTCCTATACTGCGTTCGATATCTATCACTCTTTCGGGAGTGAACATGTGTCTTGAGCCGTCAAGATGGCTTTGGAACGTACAGCCTTCTTCCGTCAGTTTACGTATTCCTGTAAGCGAAAAGACCTGAAATCCGCCAGAGTCCGTCAGTATAGGGCCGTCCCAACCGTTGAACTTATGCAATCCTCCTGCCTGTTCCAGGATATCGGTCCCCGGACGTAAGTATAAATGATATGTATTGCCCAAGATAATCTGCGCACGTACCTCTTGCTTCAAATCTTTGACTGTCAAGCCTTTGACCGAGCCAACCGTACCTACCGGCATGAAAATGGGTGTCTCAATCTGCCCATGATCCGTGTTGACCAGTCCTGCACGTGCATTAGTCTTGTCGTCTGTATATTGTAATTCAAATGTCATTCCTTGCAGTTTTCGTCGTCAGAGAAGACAAATTCAACAGGTTTTTCAACTTTCTGATCCAGCAATGCATAATCAAGCACATCCATTACCGTCTCCACGTAATGAAAATCTAGTCCCTTGACATACATCTCCGGTATCTCCTCAATGTCCTTTCTGTTGTCATGACACAGTATCAGGTGCTTGATTCCAGCACGCTTGGCTGCCAGAATCTTCTCACGGATGCCACCTACGGGAAGCACTTTACCGCGAAGGGTAATCTCACCGGTCATCGCCAATTCTCCGCGAACCTTGCGCTGCGTCAAGGCAGAAGCCAGAGCCGTAGCCATCGTTATTCCTGCTGACGGACCGTCTTTGGGCGTTGCCCCTTCGGGAACATGGACGTGAATATTATAGTTCCTGAATATACGCGGATCTATTTCAAGCTCTCTGGCATGACTTCGTATATATTCCAAGGCAATACTTGCGCTTTCCTTCATCACATCGCCAAGATTGCCCGTCAAAGTCAAACCGCCGCCCTTGTGTTCAGACAGACTGGTCTCAATAAACAGGATCTCCCCCCCCACACTGGTCCAAGCCAGCCCGGTTACCACACCTGCATATTTGTTACCTTGGTAAATATCACGCGTGAAAATCGGTTTCCCCAACAGACGTTCCACTTCAGCCTCGTCTATTTTACGTTCCACACAAATTCCGTCCACGCCTGATTCGTCTGCTTCACGTGCAATTTCAAGGGCAACCTTTCGTAAAAGCTTATTAATCTGTCTTTCCAGGCCACGGACACCACTTTCACGAGTATAGCGCTCTATTATAGTTTCTACTGCACCTTTGGTAATTTTCAGTTTTTTCTGGGCAGAGAGACCGTTGTTGTCTTTTTCCTTAGGAAACAGATGCTTGCGTGCTATCTCTACTTTCTCCTCTGTGATATAGCCGCCGACCTCTATCAATTCCATACGGTCCAACAATGGACGCGGTATACTCTGTACATCATTGGCAGTGGCAATAAACATAACACGACTCAAGTCATAGTCCATATCCAGGAAATTGTCATGAAAGGCCATGTTTTGCTCAGGATCAAGGACTTCAAGCAAGGCGCTTGAGGGATCGCCATGCACTGTCGCCTGAGTAACCTTGTCTATCTCATCCAGGATAAAAACCGGATTGCTGCTTCCGGCTTTCTGAATATTCTTGATAATACGTCCTGGCATGGCTCCGATGTATGTACGTCTATGTCCGCGTATCTCACTCTCGTCATGCATGCCGCCGAGACTAATACGCACATATTTGCGTTTCAGTGCCTTGGCTATACTACGTCCAAGACTTGTCTTACCTACGCCCGGAGGGCCATATAGACACAGGATAGGGCTTTTCTTGTCTGATTTCAGTCTCAGGACGGCAAGGTGCTCCAATATGCGTTCCTTTACTTTTTCCATGCCATAATGATCCTCGTCAAGGATTTTCTGGGCACGTTTCAGATCCAGACAGTCCTGCGTGCATTCGTCCCACGGCAACTGAAGCATCGTCTGCAGATAGTTCAACTGAACATTATAGTCCGGACTCTGGGCATTGATACGCGACAGCTTGTGAAGTTCCTTGTCGAAAACCTCGGCTTGCCGGGATCCCCAATGCTTCTTTTGTGCATCTTCACGTAAGGTCTGAATGTCCTCAAACTTACTGGTATTCTCATCACTGCTGCCAAGTTCCGCCTGGAGGTTCTTTATTTCCTGATTGACGAAATACTCTCGTTGCTGTCTGTTAAGGTCTGCCTGGGTCTTTGCTTCGACATTACGACGCAGTGTAGCTACCTCTATCTCATGATTAAGATAGCGCAGCAACAATGTTGCGCGACTCAAGTCAGCATCCTCGCTCATCAGACTGGCCTTCTGCGAGATACTGAACTGGTAGTTCGTCGCTATAAAGTTTACGAAGAAAAGATTCAAAGGCATCTTGGACAAGAAATCACTTATCTCGTCCGGGATGCTGTCAGAAATGTTGTTGAGCGTCACGATGCGCTCCTTAATGAGGTTCAGCGTAACGCGATATTCATTATCGCTATTGTCTGTCGCAAATTCAGGAATCGCCGTGACATGCCCTACATAGCCGTCATCCGTATCTTCCATAGAATCAAGACCCACACGGTTCAATGCCTGAAGCAGTGCGCTGTGGTTTCCGTCCGGCAACTTAATCAGGTGAACCACCCGGCATACCGATCCGATATGAAACAGGTCATTCATCACAGGTTCTTCTACATCAGGTAATTTCTGTGAAAAGACGGCAATCGGCTGCTTGGTCTTCTCCGCCTTTCTGAGCGCTTTCAGACTTTTGCGCCTGCCTACTGTTATCGGAGTTACCGTACCGGGGAACAACAGGTTATCACGAAGCATCAGCAAACCCATTGCACCTTCTATCCGGCCTCTTACCTGATTCTCTATATTGGCATCTATCTCTGTGACAAAGGAAATCGAAGTATTTTTCCGCATAAATCTCATATCTTATTGGCCTGCAAAGTTACAAAAAATTACTTTACATACAAAATTATGAATTGTAAATTAAGGTTTTATAATTAATTTGACTATCTTTGCAAAACAAGATTACAGACCAATATAATTAACACCTGGAAATGAACTATTACGCAAGATATTTCGACAATGAAGAGGTCTTTAACAACATAGCTGACCTGACAGATTTTCTTTCCGACATACTCCACGACGGATTTACGCAGGAGTTAGCCAACGAGGTTGTTGCCTTTTGTTCGGACAAGACAAATTTTCCGCGTCATTTCCGCTTGCCTGACAAGACTACGTTTATTATAATCAAGACAAATTCACAGACTCTGGAGGAGTTTAAGACACGCGGTGCAAACGGAGGCGTATTGCCTGCAAGCACACCTGCAAGGGAGGAGCAAAAATCAGCCTACGATGAAATAAATCCAGGGACGTACGATGTAACCATCGTATTCCGGCGTGCTATCGTTAATCCTGATTCACGAAAATGCCTGTACGTAGACGAGACATTTCAAGCACAAATCCTTGCCGACAGCCAGCGTCAATGCTATGATACTGTCTTGGATTACCTGCGGAATAATCCTGAGGTAGACGCACGCAGCCAATATCCAAGCATTCGCAGTAACAATTTTCAGGCAACACTTATACAACAATAATTGAAATTAGGCGATACAGGGTCATTAATGACAATAAGGAACATTATATCTCTGCTTGTATTGTTGCAGACAATTAATGTCACGACAATCCAGGCGAGACCTCAGAAGCGCAACACAAAGCAGCGACTGGCAGTGCCGGACATCATGCCACGACGAAGCAAGCCGGAAAGAATCATGCCACTCGTAGCTGAGCTGGAAAAGCCCAATGTCCGTGTACGCCACATAGGAAATTCACGTACAGGCATTGATGTCAGCCATTACCAGGGATATATTGACTGGAAGCAAGTCGCTTCAGACAACCGCGTTGCATTTGTCTACCTGAAAGCAACGGAAAACACCGGTATGGTGGACAATACATACAGGCGTAATCTTGAAGGAGCCCGTGCCGAAGGTATTCCGGTAGGTGCATATCACTTCTTTAATCCTAAAACGGCGGCATCGGCACAGTTGCATAATTTCTGCTCGGCTGTAGACCCACGGACACAGGATCTGATTCCTATCGTTGATGTGGAGACACCACCCAGATCCGACATCGCAAGTTTCCAGGCAAGACTCCGTGCGTTTATCGATGGGGTAGAGAAGCATTTCGGATGCAAGCCTATGATCTATACAGGCATGCACTACTACAACAAGTACCTGCAAGGTAAATTCCTTGACTGTCCGTTCATGTTTGCACGCTATGCGGAAGATGCCCCCATAGTCAACGATGACGTAAAATTCCTTGTTTGGCAATTTACGGCAAGCGGCAGCATCAACGGAATCCGAGGAAACGTTGACCGTTCACGCTTCATGGACCACTACGGCGTAAAAGACATAATGATCCATCGTAAGTAATTAACAAGATATACATATAAAACAGAAAATTATCCCTGGCATTTCTTGTCAGAGATAATTTATTATTGTACGCCAGACATTTTCTGTTGAAATAAATATATTCGTACGGCTTCGACACGCATGGCGAGATTGAGCCTGGCTTCTGCATGGCTGCGTACGGAATACGATACTGCAGTCATTCGTGCCCATGCCGCTGCCGACTGGCAGGAATTAATGTGGCAACAACAGCATTCCGCATATATTCATCTATCTTCAAGCTGCTCATTTCTTTAGTCTTGCTGTATAAGGAAATTGCTTAGTGGCTCCCATTTATTCGGAACTTTTACTTCAACTTTTTTTGTTCCATAATATTGTCATTTTTTTATTACTATTTCTACAGGAATATGGTCACTGAGAGAAAGCCAATAGTCATGATTATCAGCCACCTTGAATGAGGTTATGCGGTCTGGAGCGATGAAACAACGGTCAAGATGATATGGTTTTTCCTTTTTGCGTTGCAAATAGAAGGTAGGGATTGTCTCTTCTCCTTCGGCTTCCCCCATGCTATAATTGTATGCATCTACAAGTCCTTTTTGATTTAATAAATCTACAAGCACATCGTGATTCTTATTTTTCGGATGAAGGTTGTTAAAAACCGAGCAACTATTGGTATCACCCATCACCAATAAGTCATTTGTAAAAAGGGACTCATTAAAGTGGAAAAAGTCAATCATTTCCTCTACATACTTTCCTTGTGGCCACACAGCCAGCATTTTGTAGCAGTTGTCTACATCAAAGAAAGCATACCCTAACATATGTAATGGATTTCCATACTTACACTTAGTACGACGAAGACTGTTACCCTTAGGTGCAAACACGCCGATTCCTTTCATCCAAAAGTCAGGAGTGCCCACATGGAAGCCTTTTTGGAATAATGCTTTGAACTCCCGATTATTATAAAAGTCTGGATTCTCACATTCCTGAATCATGAAAACGTCAGCATCAGGATATGCGTTGAACAGATCCATATATTTCTTTCTGAATCCTCCGTTACAGTTCCAGCTAACTATTTTCATACTTTCAAAACACTTATGAATTAGAAGTCAGATGCAGCAAGGATTATCTCGCTAAGCGACGGATGGGCATGTATTGTGGTTCTGATGTCATCGATGCTGCCACCCTTTTGCATCAAGATGGCAACTTCGTGAATAAGGTCACTTGCATGTGCGCCTAGAATATGTCCCCCCAGCAGTATGCCGTTCTCATCTGCAAGAAGTTTTACGACACCCTCATCTGCATCCATGCCGAGAGCCTTGCCGTTGGCGCGGTAGAAGGACTTGTATGCCTTGTATGCAATGCTTTGCTCTGTGAGTTGTTCCTCGGTCCTTCCAACCATTGCAACCTCGGGGACGGTGAAGACTGCGGCTGGAATTATGTCAAGGTTCGGTACACATTGGCCGTGTACGCTACCTGCAATTATGTGCTGCAGCGCTACTGCTCCTTGTGCAGATGCCGCGTGTGCAAGCTGCATGAGGCCGTTTACATCGCCTATGGCATAAATCCCTGGTACATTGGTCTGCATGTGCCGGTCTACGACGATGCCACGTGCTGTGTAGGCAATATTCAGGTCATCCAGGTTGAGTGCGCCTGTGTTGGCAGCACGTCCGACAGCCATAAGTACAAGGTCTGTCTCGATGGTCGTGTCCTTGCCTTTCTCCTCGCAGGTAACGGTCATGGGTGTGCCTGGAACTATGCTTTTGGCAGCGGCTCCAGTGCAGAAGGTAATGCCCCTCTTCTTGAGTGACGTACGCAGGCGCTTGGCCGTATCGCGGTCAAAGTTTGGCAGGATCTCCTTGCAGAACTCCACGACGGTTACCTCGGAACCGAAACTGTTGTATATGCTGGCGAATTCCAAGCCTATCACTCCGCCGCCTATAATACACAGACGACGGGGAATACTCTTGAGACGGAGCATCTCAGTACTGGTCACCACACCCGGGGCATGCGCTCCGTCAATGGGCAGGAATTTGGTCACTGAGCCTGTGGCAATGATAATGTTGCGACCATTGACTGTTTCTGTGACATGCAGGGCACCGCTGTCGTCTGTGCGCAGTATGTCTACCGTATGTGAATCCGCCAGACGTGCCTCTCCGCGATACAGTGTGATACCTGGTGTCTTCATCAGAGCTTCAATGCCTGACTGCAACTTGGATACGACCATATTCTTGCGTTCCATGGCTGCGGCAAGGTCAAAATTCACCTCGCCTGTACTGATTCCTTGCATGGCAGCTTCCCTGACCTGGGTCAGGACTTCGGCCGTATGGCACAGGCACTTGGTTGGGATGCAACCGGCGTTCAGGCATGTACCGCCAAGGTCGGCCTTCTCGATGACGGCGACCTGTAACCCTTTCCTGGCAGCAGCCACCGCTGTTTCATAACCGCCTGGTCCTGCTCCGATGATAATAATATCGTATTCCATATATATTGAACACTAACGTTTGGATAATTCCTGAAAAAAAAACATGAGCTAATATATGAATCTCGGCTCTTTGACAGCCTTGACATCATCCAGACGGCGGACCGGGGTAGAGTGGGGGGCAGTCTTTAGGTTTTCGGGTGCTACCCTGGCTTCCTCGGCAATCTTTTTCATGACTGCTATGAAATCATCCAATGTGTCCTTGCTTTCCGTCTCTGTAGGCTCAATCATCATTGCCTCATGAAACAGCAGTGGGAAATATATGGTAGGCGCATGGAAGCCATAGTCCAGCAGACGCTTGGCAACATCCAAGGTCGTAATGTGGCCTGGGTCATGATGATTGCCTGCATACTCCTCCTTAAGTCCGTCAAAGACAAACTCGTGCTTACATAATCCGTCTATAGGCAAATTAAAGTATGAGCGCAAGCTCTCCTTTATATAATTTGCATTAAGGACGCTCAGTTTTCCTGCCATTGCGATATTCTCCCTGCCCAGGCTGAGCAGATAGGCATACGCACGGATTATTACGCCAAAGTTTCCCAACCAACTGCTGACAGAACCGAGAGAGGATTTGTCGGATGTGATACGATAGGTGCCGTCTGCCTGTTTCGTGACCTGCGGATTGGGCAGGCAACATTCAAGCCCGGCCCTGACGCCGACCGGTCCGCTGCCAGGCCCGCCGCCTCCATGTGGTGTCGAAAATGTCTTGTGCAGGTTGATGTGCA
>DFKL01000097.1 GCA_002373535.1 Prevotellaceae bacterium UBA3646
CTACCAACTGTACTACATCCCGATTGCTTGATGCGTAGGCGCGCGGCCTGCAAAAGCGATGCAAAGGTATGTCTTTTTGTTGAAATCACCAAATATCAGACAAAAAAAATGCAAAAAGCAAAAACGAAGCCTGCCAAAACGCCCTTCCTCATTCTTTCTTTTCATGCTCCTGCCATGTCTGCCTATAGCAGCAACAGTCCGGCAGCACCGCACATCAGGATCAGCCGGATAGGATTGATGTGGTACGTATGCTGACCGATGAAGGTAAAGGCAAACAGTCCGATGCTAATCCCGAACTGCCAGGAATCTTCAGATGGACTGCCAAAGTTGTCTGCGGTGCAGAGGAGTAGGGCAGCGGCAGCCAACAGGCCTACTACTGCGGGCCGCAGTCCCTGGAATACGTCGCGGACTACAGGATGACTATGGTAGCGCATCAGAAACCTGCTGATTATTATCATCAGGATAAGGCTTGGCAGTATTACGGACATGGTTGCCATGCAAGAGCCCAGGATGCCGGCCCATGTAGGATATCCGGCATTGACTACGGCAGTATACCCGACGTAGGTAGCCGAGTTAATGCCTATCGGCCCCGGAGTCATCTGGCTTACGGCGACAATATCGGTAAACTGTCCTGCCGTCAGCCAGTGATGGTTGTAGACGACGTCGCTTTGTATCATAGACAGCATTGCGTATCCACCTCCGAAGCCAAACAGGCCTATCTGGAAGAAAGTGATGAAAAGTTGCAGGAAAATCATGATGCCTATTTTATCAACTGTCCATAGGTATATCCGCCTAACCCTGCCAATATCACCACATACACAGGCGAGACGCCAAACAGCCATATAGCTATGGCCGAGACAATGGGTATCCATACGTTATAGCGGCAAATCCTGGCCGTCTTGGCCATACGGAATACAGGAGCCGCTATCAGGGCAACTACGGCAGGACGTATTCCGCGGAAAATACGTTCAACGACGCTATATTCCCTGAACTGTTGGAAGAAGAGTGCAATGGCCAGGATTATCAGGAACGAAGGCAAGGCAGTGCCAGCGGTACAGACCAGTGCACCTGCAGTCTTGCGCATCTTGTATCCGATAAAGATGCTGATGTTTACCGCAAAGACCCCAGGACAGGACTGCGCCACCGCCATCAGGTCCATCAGTTCGTCTCGCTTCAGCCAGTGCTTCTCATCCACCACTTTCTGCTCGATTAGCGGTATCATGGCATATCCGCCGCCTATGGTGAATAACCCTATCCTGAGAAAAGTCACAAAGAAATCAAGCATGCTCCACAACCCAGTTTCTTGCATTTACGAAAGCCTGGAACCAAGGCGTAACCTGATCAGAGCGGTATCTGTCCTCCGGATAGTAGCCACACTGCCATGGGAATATAGTACGCTCGGGATGCGGCATTATGGCAAGGTGCCTGCCGTCGTCGCTGCAAAGGGCTGCTACGTCATAGTCGCTGCCGTTGGGGTTGCCTGGATATTCGCTGTATGCAAATCTGGCACATACATTGTACTTGTCCAAGTCCAGCGGCAGACAGAACTTGCCCTCACCGTGAGCGACCCATGTCCCTATAGTGCTCCCTGCCATTGAGCCAAACATGACTGAGTTGTTGGTAGGAATGTGCAGCCCGACGAAAGCACTCTCGAACTTGTGCGAGTCGTTATGCATCATCCTGGCATAGTCACAGGCATCATTCACGGCATGGTCATGGTTCAGCAGTCCCAGTTCGACCATTAGCTGACAGCCGTTGCATACGCCTAACGACAATGTGTCCTGACGGGCATAGAAACGATCCAACGTATCCCTCGCCTGCGGGTTGTACAGGAATGCTCCTGCCCATCCCTTGGCGGAACCCAGTACGTCCGAGTTTGAGAAACCTCCGCAGAAAGCAATCATGTTTATGTCCTGGAGCGTCTCGCGTCCGCTGATCAGGTCTGTCATCGTTACGTCCCTTACATCGAAACCGGCAAGGTATAGGGCATACGCCATTTCCCGCTCGCTGTTCGTCCCTTTTTCGCGTATTACGGCAGCACGTGGCCTGTTGCCGGCAGCTTCCTTAGAAAGGTCTGCAATGCCATAGCTGGCAAGCTTCCCTGTGAAGTCATGCGGGAACACCGGCCTCACTGGAATCTTTCCATAATTGTCATAACGCTCCCTGGCCTTGCCGTTCAGACTCTGCTTCGTATCCATGCGGTAGGAAGTTCCATACCAGACGTCACGCAAGTGGTCTATGTCCAGGTCTACTGTCTGTCTGCCAAATACAATATTGATATGTCGTGCCTTGCATGGTCTGCCAATCTTGGCATATCCAATGCCGGCATCGTCCAGGATTTTCTTGACGCGTGTGGCATTCTGGTCGCTGACCTGGATTACGACGCCGGGATTCTCTGCAAACAGAGCCTTTACGATATCCGTGTCGCGCAGCTTGTCCAGGTTTATGTCCAGTCCTCCGGTCGTGTTGGCAAAGCACATCTCAAGCAGGCAGGTCACCAGACCGCCTGCGCTTATGTCATGTCCGGCCAGGACCAGTCCATCACGTACCAGTTCCTGTACAGCCAGGAAGGCATCACGGAAATACTCAGCATTCTTTACCGTAGGAACGTCGCTTCCCACCCGTCCCATGCTCTGTGCCAGGGCAGAGCCGCCAAGTTGCAGCCGGTCAAAGGAGAAGTCTATGTGATACAGGCGGCTCGGGATGTCGTTGTTGATTACCGGACATACAATCCTACGTATGTCCTGAACCTCACCGCCAGCACTTACTATTACGGTTCCCGGACTGATAACCTTCTGTCCGTCTGGATATTTCTGAGTCATAGACAGCGAATCCTTGCCTGTCGGAACGTTGATACGCAGCGCACAGCAGAAGTCGCTCAGAGCCTTGACGGCAGTGTACAGGCGTGCATCCTCACCCTCTTGCGAGCGGCAGGGCCACATCCAGTTGGCAGACAGGCTCACGCTGTCCAGGGCACTCGCACCTCTTTCCTTACCCACTGCGAGAGGTGCCCATACCAAGTTCGTCAGCGACTCGGCAACACTCAGTACGCTACCTGCAGCAGGGTCAGCAAGAGCTGCCTGCGGAGCATGTCCCAAGGCAGTGGCAATGCCCTTCACTCCACGGTAATCCAGAGCCACGGCACCACAGTCGCTCAGAGGCAACTGCAACTCACCCTGACACTGCTGGCGGGCCACGCGGCCGCTTACACAGCGGTCAACCTTGTTGGTAAGCCAGTCCTTGCAGCCTACAGCCTCAAGGTCAAGGACATCCTCGAGATGCCTGTTTATCCATTCGCCGTCAGCAAATTCGGGATATGTAGCCACCTGATACTTGCGCTCAACAGTCCTGTCCACCATCACCGTCTTGGGCGACGATCCGAACATCTGGTCCACAGCCAGGTCAAAGGGACGTACACCGTCAGCTTGTTGGAAGGTAAATCTGTGGTTGCCTGTAGTCTCGCCCACGGTATACATCGGAGCCCTCTCGCGGTCGGCAATCTTCTGTACATATCCTATGGCCTTCTCGTCAATCAGCAGTCCCATGCGCTCCTGAGACTCGTTTGCAATGATTTCCCGTGCAGACAAAGTCTTGTCTCCTACAGGTAGGCGATCCATGTGGATGATTCCGCCACACTCCTCAACCAGTTCCGACAGGCAGTTTACATGTCCTGCACTGCCATGGTCATGGATGCTGACTATCGGATTGCTGTCCTCTTCACACAGTGCGCGAACCACATTGTATACACGCTTCTGCATCTCTGGGTTGGCACGCTGCACGGCATTCAGCTCTATGCCGCTGCTGTACCGTCCTGTCTCTACAGACGATACAGAACCTCCTCCCAGGCCTATGCGATAGTTCTCTCCTCCCATTACGACCACCTTGTTGCCAGGCTTGGGCTG
>DFKL01000152.1 GCA_002373535.1 Prevotellaceae bacterium UBA3646
TGACGGTGCTGACGATGATTATCGGTATGATTCCTCTGGTATTTACGGTCGGTGCCGGTGCTAACGGCAACCGTACGATAGGTATAGCGGTTATCGGTGGCATGATGGTCGGCACGATGGCTATATTGCTCACGGTTCCGGTGTTCTTCATCTTCTTTGAGTGGGTTCAGGAGAAGATCCGTCCTGCCATGGTGGAGGAGGCTGACGTACAGATCCAGCTGGAGCGTGAGCGTATACGCAAGGAGCGTGAGGAACATTCCAAATTGTAATTACACAGTACAGTAATGAATAATATGAAGAAGTTTTTGATTATCTGTCTTGCTGCTGTCGCCATGACTGGCTGCAAGACTGGTAAGGGTGTCCTGAGCTCGTACAAGAGGGAGAACGTGGTAAGTGTGCAGGACATCAATACCGACAGCATATTTGGCGACGGACTGACGGCGGAGGCCTTGAGGGGCGACTCTGCGGGTCTGGGAGCCCTGAGGTGGAGGGAGCTATTTACGGATCCTGTGCTTCAGTCGCTGATTGAGCGTGTATTGGAGAGGAACAAGGATATGGTGAATGCTGATTTCCAACTGCAGGAGGTCGAGCATGCGCTGAAGGCTGCGAAACTGGCTTTTGCTCCGTCGGTGAGCCTGAACCTGAACGGTGCGAGTACTCGTCCGTGGGATCCGTACAACCGTACTTCGTTCAACAATACGCTGACGTATGGCGTCGCCTTGTCCCTGGGTTGGCAGAACGTCAACTTCCTGGCTTTGCGAAATGCCAAGAAGGGGGCTGAAATGAGCAAACGGCAGATGCAGTATGCCAAGCAGGCTATCCAGGCGCAGCTGGTTGCCAACACGGCTACGATGTACTATACTTTGGCGCAGCTGGACGAGCAGATCGTGCTGATGAACCAGACTCGTGACAACTGGGCTGAATATCTGCGCATGGAGAAGCTGCTGATGGATGCGGGACAGGCTAATATGGCTGTTGTGTCGAGCATAGAGGCTACGTATTGGAGTATATGCCAGAGTATTGTGACGCTGAATGACAATGTGAAGATTGTGGAGAATGCCTTGACGACGCTGATGAATGAGCATCCGCAGAAGATTTCGCGCAACGCGCTGGATTCGTTCCATGCTCCTGCCGTACTGGCTACGGGTGTGCCTATATATGCTCTGAGCAGGCGTCCGGACGTAAACATGGAGGAGATGAAACTGGCTAAGGCTTTCTATGACGTGAACAGGGCTCGCTCGGCGTTCTTCCCGAGCCTGACGCTGACGGCGACGGGGCAGTTTACGAACAACACGGGTGCCATGGTCTTTAACCCTGGTGTAATGATAGGCCAGGCTATCGCATCGCTGGCTCAACCGATATTTGCAAACGGTCAGCTGCGGGCTCAGCTGCGTATCAGCAAGGAGGAGTTTAACATTGCAAAGAACAACTTCGTAAGCAGCATGGTCAGTGCCGGCAACGAGGTGAACACTGCCATGGTCAAGGTGCGCTCGGCCGAGGACTTGTGTGATTTGATATGCAAGCAGGTTAAGGCTCTGGAGACGGCATACGATGCTAACAGGAAGTTGTATGCTAACAGCAGTGCGAACTATCTGAACGTGATTACTGCGCACAACAATCTGCTGAACGCACGCATGAACCATATTGCGAACCGTATGGAGTCTATAAGTGCTACGGTTGAGCTGTATCAGGCTCTGGGCGGTGGCATTGAGTGACTTGCCGGACTTAGTGGTAATCAAAAAAATGAGGCATTGCTAATTTGCGGGCTTCATTTTTTTGTCTAATCTTCCGGGAATAGTAGCTGGCGGTCACGTTGCAGTGCCTGATGGGTCCATGCTTCGGGGACGAACCTCCAGTTGTCCATCTTGTATATGTCGATGCTTCCGTTGTTGATGATACGGAGCATGAGGAAGTAGCGGAGGTCTTTGTCTGTGGTGCTGAGTATGCGCTTTTCCAGTTCGGCATGTGGGATGTGTGCTCCCTTTGTGAGCAGTTCGCCTCCGCCGTTGCCCCGGTATGAATTGACGGCTACCTTGTAGGTCTTGTCAAGGCTGAAGGGACGGCCGTCGGAGAGCTGATGGATATTGATCTTCCGGCCTTCGGGCTTGGTGACGTCTACTTCGTATATGATGCCTGCGGCGGAATCCATATTGTAGGACAGGTTCTTGAGCCCGAGGCGGCGTGACTGTGGATTGTCGTGGTCGAACAACAGTATATGGTCGTCGGGGCTGGTCATCTGGTTGGTCCAGAGTGCATAGGTCATCTCGAGGTAGTCCTTGATTTCCTGTCCGGTGAGCTGCATGGTATAGAGGAAGTTCTCGTATTTGTACAACGAAAACATATCGCGTACGGTGAGCTTTCCTTTGGATATGTGGCTGTCGAAGCTGATGGGGGCTGCAAAACTGATGTCGGCTCCGGCCAGGCTGAGCTGCATGTCGTGTATCAGGCTCATGAAGGTCGAGGGACCGAAGAAGGCGTCGCGTTCCATGACGTCCTGGGTGAGTGTCCCGAGGGGGAGCTTGACCCAACGTGCGACTTCCTGGCGTTCCTCGGTGAGCATTGCCTCGAAGGCCATTGCGTCGGGGCTCTGGCTTTCTACCATGGGGATCGTCTCGGCCCAGATGTTCTTGGATACGATCTTGCCGTCTTGTATCTTGAGGCGTATACGGGCCTGGGCTATCTTGGAGGCGGCGTCTTGTGTTCCCATGCAAAGGACGGTGTCGCCGTCGGTGTTTACGACGCGCGAGATGCGTGGGTTGTGGTCGTGGCCGAAACAGATGAGGTCGAAGCCGGGGACTTCGCGTGCTACTTGTTCCGTGGCATTTTCGCGATAATCGGGGAATATCATCCCTCCGTCGTATCCGCTGTGGAAGAGGCCGACGAGAAGGTCTGGCTTTTCCTTTTCACGGATATATGGCACCCACTTCCGCGCACAGGTGAGCATATCCTGAAACTGCAGATTGCTCCACAGGATCCTGGGGAGCCAGTTGGGGATGCCTGGGGTGATCATGCCGAGGACGGCGATGCGTATGCCTTCGCGCTCGATGATATGGTACGGCGGGAGGTAGGTCTGGCCGGTACGCTCGTCGATGATGTTTGCTGCTACTATCGGGTGCTTGCTTTCACGAATCCAACGGTCGTATACTTCGTGGCCTGTCTCGATATCGTGATTGCCAATGGTTCCGCAGTCGTAGTCCATCTCGTTCATTGCCGATGCCACGACGTGGGGGGAACTGGTGTTGATAAAGTTGTAGTAATATGAGACGGGTTGTCCTTGCAGCACGTCTCCGCCGTCTGAGAGTATTACACGGCCGGGGTGTGCCTTGCGCAGACTGTTTACATAGCTGTATACGGAGGGCAGACCGCCCAGGGTCGGGCGGTTCTTGAGATAGTCATACGAAAAGATGGAGCCATGCACGTCGCTGGTGTGTGCCCAATATAAGACCACAACACGCGATCGTGATTGCGTGTCTGATAATGTCATAATAAGATGGAGGAATGGTTTGCTTCCTCAGGTATTCTGACCGTACTGTATCATCTTCAGTGCGGTAATGGCGCATTCGTCTCCCTTGTTGCCAAGTGCTCCGCCACATCGGTCGAGGGCTTGCTGGAGCGTATTGCATGTAAGCAGGCCGTAGATGACTGGGACGAGTGCCTTGCGATTCAGCTCTGCCAGGCCTTGTGTGGTGCCTTGGCAGATATAGTCGAAGTGCGGGGTGTCTCCACGGATGACGCAGCCGATGGCGATTACGGCGTCTACGTCTGTCTGGCGGGTCATCCAGGCTGATCCGTAGACGAGCTCGAAACTGCCGGGGACGGTCTTCACGATTATGTTACCGGGCTTGACGCCATGTGTACGGAGGGTGTCATATGCTCCTTGGAGCAGGGCTCCTGTAACTGTTTCGTTCCACTCGCTAACGACGATGCCGATCTTCCACCGTGAGCCGTCAGGGACTGTGGATGGATCATAGCTGCTGAGGTTGTGCAATGCACTGGCCATTGGATTTGTACTGTTGTTATTTGAGGTGCTCGATATACTTTTCTATCTCCTGCGCCTGCGGGCTGCCCGGATAGTTTTTCTTTACCTTTTCGTAACACTCAATGGCTTTGTCATTCTGGTTCAGGGATTCGAAAATCTGTCCTGCCTGAACGTAATAGATTGGCGAGAGCGTGTTGTTGGATGCTTTGTCGGCGGCCTTTACAAGGGTTGCTGCGGCCTTTTCGGGCTGGCCCAGCTCGGCATAGCAGTTGCCCAAGGCGCCTATAGCGGCGTTGCTGATCATGTCGTCTCCGCAATCGCTGTAGTCCTCCAGATAGCCTACGGCTTCCTGGTACTTGCCAAGGTGTGCATAGCTGAGGCCTGCGTACAAGCGGGCAAGATTTGCGCTAGGGGTGCATGTAAACTCGTCCATTATCTGCAGGAATCCTGCATCCTGGCCCTGTCCGTTGAGGGCTTTCTCGAAGTCTCCGCTCCTGTACAGCTGCTCTGCAACTGCCATGCTCTCGGCTGCCTCGAGGTTGCGGGGCTTGATGTAATACTGTACTGCGAGTACGACTGCAATCACTACCACGAGCAGGGTGCATGTGCTGTACATGATTGCTTTCTTGTTCCTCTCTACGAAGCTGCTGCTTGCTGCGAGTGTCTTGTCAAACTCGTTGACAGGAACTCTTTGATGTTTTTTTGCCATTCTATGTTGTTTTTTGTTTTGTCCTGATTATTCAGCGTGCAAAGTTAGTCTTTTTTCTGTAAAATTCAAAAATTAGTACCAATATTTTGGTCATACGGCCCTTTTTGCTTAATTTTGTCTTTGGTTATGATACTGAATCACCTGTCTGTACTGGACTACAAGAATATTTCCGAGGCGGAGCTTGACTTCTCGCCCGGGCTGAACTGTATAATCGGGCATAACGGGGAGGGCAAGACGAACTTGCTGGATGCCATTCGCTTCCTGTCCCTGACCAAGAGCCTGAGCAGCGGACAGGACAGTCTGTGCATACGCCACGAGGCTGATGCCTTTATGCTGAAGGGGGAATATACCAGGGAGGACGGTGTGCGCGAAAGCATTCATTGTGCATTGCGGCGGGGACAGAAGAAAATCCTGCGCCGCCAGGGCAAGCCTTACAAACGCATGACGGAGCATATAGGGCTGATTCCGGTAGTGATGGTCAGTCCGTCGGACAACTTGCTGGTGGATGGAGGCAGTGAGGAGAGGAGGAGATTCATGGATGTGGTCATCTCGCAGATGAACGTTCAGTATCTGGAGGCCTTGATGCACTACAACAGGGCTTTGGCTCAACGTAACGTGCTGCTGAAAGCGGATCCTCCGTGCGATGCTGAAATATTGGGTGTCTGGGAGGAGCAGATGGCTAAGGCCGGCGAGATTATCTATCGTGAGCGGGAGAACTACATTGGCAGGTTTATTCCTATTTTCCAGGAATTCTACGAGTTGATTGCCTGTGACCATGAGAAGGTTGGAATCGAGTATACGAGCCACGGACAGCGTGGCCCGTTGCTGGAGGTCATTCAGCGTGACAGGCACAGGGACATGGCTGTGGGGTATTCGCTGCATGGTGTACACCGTGATGAACTGGTGATGACTATTGACGGCTATCCTTTGCGGCGCGAAGGTAGTCAGGGACAGAGCAAGACGATGCTGATTGCATTGAAACTGGCTCAGTTTGATTTTCTCCATCATACGGGGAGCGGCACTACTCCTATCTTGCTGCTGGATGACATTTTTGACAGGCTGGATGCCGAGCGTGTGGAGCGTATAGTACGGCTGGTAGGCAGCGATCGTTTCGGACAGACGTTTATTACTGATACGAACAGGGACCATCTGGACAAGATCCTGAGCTTTACCAAACTGGACCATAGGCTGTTTGAATGCAGGAATGGTGTGTTTATGCCTTATGCCTGACTGACTTAATGTGAAATATACTATGGAGCGACATAAATATACGCTGATTGGTTCCGTCATTGACTCGTGGCTCAGGTCCGAGGGGCTGGAGACGCCTTTGCTGCAGCACAGGATGGTTGCGGGATGGGGGCATGTGATGGGGCCTGCGATATTGAAATATACTGGCGACATAAGTATCCGCGGCACAAGGCTGATCGTGCAGATAAAAAGTCCTGCGCTACGCAACAACCTGATGATGATGCGCAGTGACATTTGCCGCAAAATGAACGAGTATGTGCACTCGCAAATTATTACAGAGGTGGTGTTTTATTGATTTATGTCAAGAAAAAGTGTCCTGCCATGCCACATTTACCGGGGGCGGTATTTCCTTTTTTGATTTTTTTCTTATCTTTGCGACGTTGTTACGGGTTAACAGCATATTTCAAACCTATTAAAACCATTAATTAAAATTATGGCAACAAAAATTCGTTTACAGCGTCACGGCCGCAAGAGCTATGCTTTCTTCAGCATCGTGATTGCTGATGTAAGAGCACCACGTGATGGTAAGTTTACAGAAAAGATTGGTACTTACAACCCTAATACCAATCCTGCCACTGTAGATTTGAAATTTGACCGCGCACTGTACTGGGTTGAGAGCGGAGCTCAGCCTACGGATACAGTTCGCAACATCCTTTCCAATGAAGGTGTTTACATGATGAAGCACTTGCGTGGCGGTGTCAGGAAGGGCGCCTTTGACGAGGCTACCGCACAGGCCAAGTTTGATGCATGGAAGGCTGACAAGCAGAAGGGTCTTGAGACGCTTGCCGCAAAGTTGGCTGCCGATGAGAAGAAGAACGCTGAGGCACGCCTGGAGGCTGAGAAGAAGGCTTCTGAGGCTATTGCACAGAAGGTCGCCGACAAAAAGGCTGCCGAGGCTGTAGCAAAGGCTGAGGCTGAGGCTGCTGCGGCAGCAGAGAGTGAGACTGCAGAGACGGAAAACACTGAGGCACCGGCAGAAGCTTAATCAAAAAAACACAAACATTTTCCAAAAACAATTCCAAACACATTATAGAGGGCTTTGCTTTTAAGCAAGGCCCTCTCCATTAAATTAAAGAAAACCACTACTACAGTATTACCGGGTATTAATAATGAAACTACTTCTGCTCAGCAGTCCGCATTTCTTTGTAGAGGAGGATAAGATCCTAACCAGCCTGTTTGAGGAGGGGCTGGATATACTGCACTTGAACAAGCCTGATACTGAACCTGTTTATTCGGAGCGACTGCTGACCCTCATTCCCCGGGAATACCACTCACGTATCGTAACCAACGATCACTTCTACCTGAAGGAGGAATTCCAGTTGCTGGGCATACACTTGTCGGAACGCAACCCACAGCCGCCTACCGGCTATCAGGGAACGATCACACGCAGTTGCAACAGTCTGGAAGAGCTGGGCGATGCTAAGCGTGACTGCCATTACGTGATTCTCAGGAACGTCTTTGACAGCATCTCGGACCCTGGGCGTGTGGGACAATTCTCTGCCGAACAACTGAGCGAGGCTGGACACCGTGGTCTGATAGACAGGCATATCATGGCGCAGACAGGCATTTCCCTGGAGACAATTCCTGTGGCTGCCGACATGGGATTTGGAGGTGTAGTTGTATGCAATGATCTATGGAAACGCTTTAACATACACAACGAAAGGGACTACAAGGAATTGATATCCCATTTCCGCAAACTTCGTAAAGCTACTGGATAAACAAATCTATAACCTTTCACAAAAAACGATGAGCGAAATCAAGCAAATCAAAGTCTTTTCCGGCACAGCCACCAGGTATCTGGCTGAGAAGATCTGCGCAAGTCTCGATTGCGAGTTGGGCAACATGTCTGTTACGCGTTTTTCGGACGGCGAGTTTGAGGTATGCTTTGAAGAGAGTATCAGGGGTAAGGATGTATACCTCGTTCAGAGTACTTTCCCCAGCGCAGACAACCTCATGGAACTCCTGCTTATGGTAGATGCTGCCAAGCGTGCGAGTGCACGTACCATCAATGCTGTTATTCCGTACTTCGGATGGGCACGTCAGGACCGCAAGTCCAAACCGCGTGTGAGCATTGCTGCCAAATTGTGTGCCGACATGCTTTCGGTTGCCGGTATCAGCCGTTGCATAACTATGGATCTGCATGCTGACCAGGAACAGAGCTTCTTTAACGTTCCCGTAGACCATCTGTATGCCAGCAGTGTGTTGCTGCCTTACATACAGAGCCTTCAGCTCAAGAATCTGGTGTTTGCCAGTCCTGACGTGGGTGGTTCGAAGCGTGCAAGCAGCTATGCCAAGTTCTTTGACTGCCCCATGGTAATGTGCAACAAGACGAGGAAAAAGGCTAACGAGATTGCTTCGATGGAAGTTATTGGCGATGTCGAGGGGGCTGACATTATACTCATCGATGACATGGTTGATACGGCTGGCACCATTACAAAGGCTGCTGATCTGCTGAAACAGAAGGGGGCTCGCAGCATAAGAGCGGTGGCCAGTCACTGCATCATGAGCGGCCCTGCCAACGAACGTGTCCAGAACAGTGCGATTGAAGAGATGGTCTTCACTGACTCTATCCCGTACAAAGGCGGATGCGACAAGGTCAAGCAAATAAGTATCGCGGATCTCCTGGCCAAGACGATCAACCGTGTCCAGAACAATGAAAGCATCTCTGGGCAATATCTTATCTGACTATAAGTCAAATACTAGCTTAAGGATATAGACAATCCCGTGCAGTTGTTCTTCTGCACGGGATTGTTATTTTAGCGCATCCAACCCTCTACGGCATAGATTTTCTCGAGGAGTTTCCTTTCGTTTCCTCTGTCATCCCGAAACCAGACCTCTATCCTGACTGCATAATACTTGCCCCAGTCTCCTTCGTAGATCGTGAACTCCCTGCCATTCACGAGGGAATCAAAATGGTCTGTGCCGGTTATATGACACATTGACTCTTTTTTCAGCCTGCTGCTTGATAATGGCAGGTTCTCCGTGACCTCGTAGCATTTAAGGTATATCGTACCTTCGGGTAATTGGGGGTAATAGAACGAATATTCGTATATTCCTCCCTGTGAACCATTACGGATCTGCAGATAGGTCGTTGTGTCTCGCGGATTGACACCTGCTGACAGATCTGCATCTATTGGCTTTGGGGTGTTGCACGCCAATCCCGCCGGAACAGAATGTTCCATAGCAAAGCTAGTAGGAGCTGATTGCAAGACAATACCGATAAGGCCATAGAAGAGAAACAGGAAGAAACCGACGATAGCACCAACACAAAACTGCAATAGCTTGTTTCTATGCAACAGGAACAATGTCGAAATTATGTACAGGATGAAGATCAAGAACAACAGAATGCAATAGTAATCCGTCTTTATAGGGTCGTAGGCACTGACCTTCCACGTCACCAAGCCTAAGAATACAAAAGCAATGGCAAAAACGAACCAGATGTATGAAAGGTAATCCCCCACCCTACACATACCACCAAGTATCTTCTTAATGCTATTGACCGTAAGTTTCATAAATTCCTCTAAAACGACTTTAACTGACTATCAAT